>CANGFK010000031.1 GCA_947452925.1 Chitinophagaceae bacterium
AAAAGTTTGACGTGAGTTACAAGTTTTCTATTGACAATATGAAAGTTATCCATCTGCTTGGGGATAGGAGTGTAAACTTTTCTGATTTCAATATCACACCACCTAGAAAACTCGGCGGCATCATCAGAGCAAATGATAGGTTAGACGTTGAATTTAGCTTAGACCTAAAAGAAGTGAATTAGGGGTTAACCTTAGCAAATACAATTCCGGCTACTGTAGCTTGAAATAGTCCATACAATAGCCAGCTAAAAACCATCGCAACAGTAACATCCATTGCGCTGTAAGTAATCCACATAATAGGTAATAGTCCCACTACTGCATAAACAAAACCAAATTCTAATGCACGTAATAAAAAATGACCCTTCAATAGGCTTTTAAACCGCTCCCAAAACCAGGATAAGGCAAGGCTGATAATAAAAGCATGTGAAAAGAACAGGATATCTTTAATGCCATCAGAATTGATGAGCGGATTATTTGCGTAGGCATCTATAAATAGTTGAGGCAAATATTTAACAGCTAAGAATAAACCACCGTAGCTCACAACAAAAAGTATTGCTCCAGCAAGTAAACCTGTAAAAAAGACCTTTTTCATAATTTATGATTGAAATAAGTAGCTCTCAAAGTTAGTTTTATTAAATGTAAGTAAATAAGCATATTTAAGAGAAGGTTGTAAAATCGCTAGAAAAAAGTACAAATATTGTGATTTTGTTAGCTTATTTGTTAAAATTTGCAATTAAAGCCTAACATTTAATTAATATTATTTTAACAATTAAATAATTTCCACTATTTTGCCAACCTAAATAAAATGAATATGAAGAAAATCGTACTTTTTATGTTTATGGCTGTGGGCTTATTTGCAGCGGCCATCGCTCAAACTAGGCCCATTTCAGGGAAAGTAGTTGACAAAGATGGTAAAGCCATTTCTGGTGCAAGTGTTAGTTTAAAAGGGCACACTGGTGGAGTTGCCGCTAACTCAGATGGTAGCTTTACTATCAATGCAAAAACAGGTGATGTCTTAGTAATTAGTTCTATTGGTTACACATCTATTCAATCAAAAGTTTCCACTGGAAACAGTATTAGTGTAACACTTGCTAGCAAGGAGGTTGCAATTGATGAGGTAATTGTTACCGCAATGGGTATCAAAAGGAAAAAGAATGAGCTTCCTTTTGCTGCGCAACAAGTTGGTGGCGATGTAGTAAGCAAAACAAGGGGTTCAAACTTTGTAAACCAATTGTCTGGTCAGGTTTCTGGTTTGCAGGTTACACAAACAAACTCAATGGGTGGTTCTACAAATGCAATCATCAGAGGGTACAAATCTCTTACACGTTCAAATCAGGCGTTGTTTGTTGTTGACGGAACGCCGGTTGATAACTCCAATACCAACAGTACAGACACCAAAACTGGTCGTGGTGGATACGATTTTGGTAATGCTTCTGCAGATATCAATCCAGATCAAATAGAGTCTATTTCTGTATTGAAGGGTGCCGCTGCAACTGCGTTGTACGGTGAAAGAGCTGCGAATGGTGCAATAGTAATTGTTACCAAAAAAGGAAAAAAAGGATTAGGGGTTACTGTAAATACTGGTATTACAAAGAGTTCAGTTGATAAGTCAACATTGCCAAAATACCAAAAGCAATATGGTGCAGGTTATGGTTCTGCATATGGTTATGGTTCACCCGATGGAAATTTTCTATACTTCGATGCGAATGGCGATGGTACCAATGACCTAGTTGTTCCAACAACAGAAGATGCTTCTTGGGGAGCTAAATTCGATCCAACCCTGAAAGTGTATCAGTGGGATGCTTTCGACAAAACAAATAAAAATTATGGTAAAGCAACGCCTTGGGTTGCAGCACCTCATGATATTTCTGAATTCTTCGAGAAGCCCCTTTCTTTCAACAACAGCGTTACTGTTTCCGGTGGAGATGATGTGGCAACCTTCTTTCTTGGCTATACACGTTCAAATGAAAAAGGTATTATGCCAAACAGTTCTCTAAACAAGGACTTATTGAATTTCAGTTCTTCTCGTAAAGTAACTGATAAATTGTCTGTTACTGCTTCAATCAATTACTCTCAAATTAATGGCTTGGGTCGTGAGGCAACAGGTTATGGCGGTGGTGCTCCAAACCCAATGTCTTCTTTCCGTCAGTGGTGGGAAGTTAACAATGACATCTTAGATCAAAAAGAGGCTTATTTCAGAACAAAGAAGAACACTACTTGGAACTGGTCAGATGTGACTTCTCCCAAAACAGGCTTAACGCCTATCTTTTGGGACAATCCATATTGGGATAGATATGAAAACTATGAAACAGATAGCAGAAAGAGATATTTCGGTAACGTAGCAATCAATTACAATCCATTTAGTTGGTTGAACATTGTTGGTAAAGTATCTATGGATGCTTACAATGAAATTCAAGAAGAAAGAAATGCAATCGGTAGTTTGCCTTTCCAGTTAACTGGAACAGCTGGAGCTGATCCTTCTGGTTACTCTCGTTATAATCGTTCTTTTCAAGAAACCAACTATGATTTGTTAGCTAACTTCGAAAAGAAAATAACACACGATCTAATGTTCAAGGGATTGTTAGGTACCAACATCAGACAAAACAGCATTTCAACAATTCAAGCTGGTACGAACGGTGGGTTAACGGTTGATAAACTGTATTCACTAAGTAACTCTGTCAATGCGCCATCTGCTCCTTTAGAAGGAGAATCAAAGCAACAAGTAGAGGGTGTTTTTGGTGGTGCAACGTTTACTTGGAAGGAAATGGTAATACTAGATGGATCTTTACGTAGAGACCACTCTTCAACATTACCAAAGGATGTTAGTTCCTACAACTATCCAGCTGTGTCTGCGGGCTTTGTTTTCTCAAAGTTGCCAGTTTTTTCTGATTTAATTAACTACGGTAAATTAAGATTAAATTATGCGGAAGTAGGTTCTAGTGCCGACGTTCAGAAAACTAAAAACACTTACATAGTTAATGATCCTTATGGTGGTGCCCAACAATCAGAAGTAAGAGGTGGAGCAAACAACGCAAACTTGGTTCCTGAAAGAACTAAAAGTTATGAAGCTGGTCTAGAAGTAAGTCTATTAAAAAACAGGTTGAGTTTCGATGTAAGTTATTATCAAGCTAGAACAATAAATGAAATTTTCAATGTTGAGATTTCCAGAGCTACCGGTAGAGACTCAAAAGTGGTTAATGCTGGAGAGGTTAAGAATACAGGTGTTGAACTTACAGTAACCGGAGTCCCTGTAAAAACAAAAGATTTCAGTTGGGAAGTGAAACTAAACTGGACTAAAAATAAGAATGAAGTAGTTAGCTTGTTTAGCGATTCTGCTGTATTGCAATTAGGTAATTTCCAAGGCGGCGTTTCACTAAATGCAACACCAGGACATGCTTATGGTGAAATTCGTGGTGATGACTATGTGTACTACAAAAACACCGGTATTCCAATAGTAAAATCTAATGGTTGGTACCAAAAAACGTCTACTTCAAACAATGTTATTGGTAATGCAACACCAAATTGGATTGGTGGTATAAACAATACTTTTAGGTATAAAAACTTCTCTCTAAGTTTCTTGATAGATATGCGTCAAGGTGGTGATATCTTCTCTCTAGATATGTACTATGGTTTGGCAACAGGTCTTTATCCAGAAACAGCAGGTCTGAATGACTTGGGCAAACCAGTAAGAGCTTCTCTAGCTGATGGTGGTGGTATCATCAACCCAGGTGTAACCGCAGACGGAAAAGCAAATGTGACTAGAAAGAATATTGGTACCCAATTCGGAGCTTATGGTTATGCCCGCAAGCCTGCAAAAGCATTTGTTTATGATGCTAGTTTTGTTAAGTTAAGGAACATCACTTTAGATTATTCTTTACCTTCAAAATTTGTTAACAAACTCGGCTTCTTTAACTTCAAGGCAATCGATGTTAGTGTTATAGCAAGAAATGTATGGATTATCTCTAAAAATATGCCTTATTCTGATCCTGAAGAAACTTTCTCTTCTGGTAATCTTCAAGGATACCAAGGTAATTCCATTCCTACAACTAGGACTATGGGTGTGAACGTTAAATTTACTTTCTAATTAATAAAAATTATAGAACATGAAAAGAATTTATATAGTCTTAGCGTCCGTAGTAATTACGTTAAGTGCCTGTAACAAGGATTTAAGCAGTCTGAATGATAATATCAAGAGTCCCGGTGAAGGATTGGTTCCTGCTTCCTCCCTTTTTACTGATGGATTGAAAAATCTGGTAGACAACATCACTACCTGTAATGTGAACAGCAATATATTCAGATTGCTGTCTCAATATTGGACTGAAACTACCTACACCGATGAAAGTAACTATGACCTAGCTACGCGTAATATCTCCGACAATTGGTGGAGAAATCAGTACAGATTTGTTTTAGTTAATTTGGAAGAAGCCAAAAAGTATATACCTGCTCAGGTTACAGATGCTGACGTTAAGAAAAATCAGTTGGCAATCTTGGATATTGTAGAGGTTTATACCTTTTCAACATTGATTACTACGTATGGTAACGTGCCTTATTCAAAGGCATTAGATATCAATAATCTGTTTCCAGCTTATGATGATGCAAAAACAATTCATGCAGACCTGTTGAAGAGATTGGATGCAGATATTGCAAACCTGAACACATCTGCTGCAGGTTTTGGTTCTACAGCTGATATCCTACTAGGAGATAATATAGCAGGATGGAAGTTCTTTGCAAACGGATTAAAATTGCGTTTAGGTATATTGGTTGCTGATTCAGATCCAGCAACTGCAAAAGCTGCTATTGAATCTGCTGCTACTGCTGTATTGGCATCTAATGCTGACAATGTTGTTTTTAAATATTTGGCTACAACACCAAATAACAATCCAGTTTGGGGAGACCAACCAAATAGTAAAAGAGCTGACTTTATTGCAACAAATACGTTCACTGATTTATTGACTAGTCTAAACGACCCTAGATTGCCATTTTTCTTTGATACTGCTACAACAGCAGGTCTTGGTTATCAAGGTGGTGAAGTAGGTGCAGGTGGTTCTTATGCAAAAAATGCACATCCTGCTAGTGCTACTGTCTATGCAGTAGACGCTCCTTCTACATTATTGAGCTATTCAGAAACAGAGTTCATTTTGGCTGAAGCTGCTGAAAGAGGGTATAATGTAGGTGGAACCGCTGAGTCTCATTACAACAATGCGGTTACGGCTTCAATCCTAGAATGGGGCGGAACAGCAGCAGATGCAGCAAAATACCTGACAGATCCTAATGTGGCCTATGCATCTGCTTCAGGTGATTACAAGCAAAAGATTGGAACTCAAAAATGGATAGCACTTTACAATAGAGGTTTCGACGCATGGGTTGAAAACAGAAGACTAGATCAACCAGCTTTGCCAACACCAGTTGGAGCTTTGTTCGAATACCCAGTTCGTTACGCTTATCCAGTTACTGAGCAAAACCTAAATGCGCCTAATTGGAAAACAGCAGGTGCTGCAATAGGTGGTGACAAGGTAACTACTAAATTGTTCTGGGATAAATTCTAATTAGTTTTCTCCTTAATAAAAAAAGCTGTCTCAATTGAAATATTGAGGCAGCTTTTTTATTTAATGCTCGTGCAGTCATTACTACACCATATTGTAGAGTTTACCGCTATAGTCAAGTAAAGCCCTCAATTAAATGCAATGAGATTATCAAACCGAAGACTTCGTAAGACTGACTTAAAATAGACCCCTTCAAACCCAGAGTAAGCGTCATATCGACGAAAGGAGACATCTACCCGAAACAAGCCCACGTCATTGCGATGACGGCTGAAAGGAGGGAAGTGTTCTATATGCCCTATGTATCTATGTTTCTATGAGTTGAATGCTTAGTTTATAATGCTGGGTGGGAGGAGTTTGCATTGCTTTAGCCGATAGACTTTGAAGTAGCGTACCATCTTGCCGCCTCGTACCTGATTGATGGTGACGGGGGGCTGGATGCTGGTGTAATAAGTGCCATAAATAGCTTCGACATCGACAGGTAGGTTGGATGGGACGATGCAATAGGCATCATCGCCTATCTTTATCTGGGGCATTTGTTTGTTGAGCCAAGCAAACTTGTGGATTTCGGTGAGTTTGCCCATACCAATTACTGGTTGCCCGGTTTGTCTTGCCACATAAAACAATAAATGCCCTGCCGGAAACCAATTGTTTACCAAGATTGGGGCATTGGTTTTCATTAATCCACTGGCAACGTCGGTTTCTTCGAGGGCTTTGAATGCCTTACCAAAGTCCTGCCAACCACTAATATCTAAGGTGAGGCTGTTGGCACCATAGTTCTCCATTTTGTCGCTTCCACCAATATGCGAAGGGGCAAAGTTTGCCAAGAGTACGCCTGCTGCTAATACAAACAATACGATTCCGCCACCAATCTTAATGAATAAGGGGTATAGTTTATTAGTTTTTTCACTTAAGTATATGGCGGCAATAAAGTAAAGCGGAAGGAACCCGGGGCCGCTCCAATGGGGGAGGGAAGGGTTTAGTAAGGCGATGAGCCAAAAGAAAAGAATCATGGGTACCGACATACAGATAAGCCAGGTATTGATGTTGGATTTAAGTTTGATTTTATTCCGAATGGCAAAGACCGCGGCTGAGATGATACCAATATAAATCACCGGATTTTGATAGGCGAACTCGCCGAGTATCTCTTGTAGCAGCCCATCCCAAAGTAATGAAGTATGAGAAACCCGTTCGGAATGAAAGCGATAAGTAATGAAATTGTTCTGGACATTCCAATAGAGAATGGGTGCAAAGCAAAGTAGTGTAAGGATGATACCGAGATATATCCGCCAGTTGAGTAGCCACTTGGTACGCTTGAGCAAGATGAATAATCCGAAGCCCGCCCATAGGTAAAGTCCGTGCACTTTGCAGAGACAGGCCAACCCTATCAATGAGCCTAATGCTAACCAGTAACTTAATTTCTTGTCTTTTTGGAGGATAATTATCTGGCTCATCAGGTATAAAGCGGCTGTCCAGAAAGTCATCTGCGGACTATCGGGTAGAATGAAAAGTCCTGCAATGAAACCTGCATAAACAGAGGCATTGTAGATGAGTGTTGCATACCAACCGACTCTTTCGTTGGCGATTGTTTTGCCTGTGAGAAAGATAAAATAGCTACTGATAGCACAACAGATGATGGAGCCCAACCGAAGCGAAATGCCCGAAGCCCAATGTAAATTAAACGAAGTGAGGCGGATGAGTAGTCCCACCATTGGCGGATGATCGAAGTGGTTGAAATCGGGCTGAACGGCATAAGTCCAGTAATAAACTTCATCATTGCCTAGCTCTACTAGGCCAGCAACGACTATTTTTATTATTGAAATAATAAGGAGTAGCCAGAAAAGATGTTTTCGATAATTTGTTTCCATCGGGGTGCAAACACTATTTCAGGGTGATTGATAAGGCCTGTATCAAATCGTCTCCACGGAGGTCTTTAGCGATTATTTTTCCATCGGGGTCGAGCAATAGATTAGATGGAATAGACTGAATGCCATATTGATTTGCCACACTGCTTGCCCATCCTTTCAGGTCGCTCACCTGCGTCCAGGTTAACTTGTCGCTAGCGACCGCTTGTTGCCAAGCCTCCTTACTTTCGTCCAGGCTAAAGCTCAAAATAGCAAAGTTTTTATCCTTAAACTGCGCATAAGCCTTCACTACATTCGGGTTCTCCTGACGGCAAGGGCTACACCAGCTAGCCCAGAAATCGAGCAATACATATTTACCTTTAAAAGAAGAAAGGGAAATGTCTTTTCCGTTCAAATCTGAAGCAGTAAACTCTGGCGCTTTAGAACCAATGGCAGTCGATTTCAACCTATCAATAATGTCCTTTAGCTTTTTGGCGTAATAAGATTCTTGCACACTAGCATCTAGGTTGTTGAAGGCGGTCTGTGCATTTTCTAGTTTAGTATCATAGCTATTCAACTGATAGGCCAAGTAAGCCGAAGCATAGTTTTTGGGGTTGTCTTTAATCAGTTTTACGATGGCACTATTCTCTTCTTTCTCCAGTTTAATTCCTGATTGTTGCAGGGCTTCTGCGGCAGCAATGTTGTTAGCCATATACAGCTTTTTGAGGCTGTCGCTCAGTGCTTTCATCATCAAACCATAGGGTTTGGTGATGGCAATTAACTGTTGAAGCTCCTTGTTACATTCACCTCCGGTGATGGAAGCGCTCATCAGTTCCTCTTTCTTGGCAGCTACAAAAATGTTTCCCTCCTCCAGAAATAGTGTAATTGCTTGCTGTTGTTGGTTTTGTGCTACAGAAGCGGGAAAGTAGATGCTTGCAGCAATGGGTTCATCGACAGTTCCTTTAAAAGTAAAGCTACCGTCTTGGGCAATGTAAGCCGTATCGGGCTTAGATTCCAGCGTCTGTTGTTTGCAGATAATCATCTCGCCATTGGTAGCATTTTCTATTTTACCAGTGATGGTGTAGGCGCCACCGGAAGTGTTTTTATGTTTGCAAGAGGTGGTGAAAAGTAATATTGCAAGTAGTGCAAGACCGAACTGTCTCATAATAAATATTTCGGCGAATATAAATTAGTTGAGGGGAAGAAGTGAGAAGAGAGTTGTAAGTGGTAAGTTATAAGTTGTAAGTAAGAAAAAAAGATTCTTTACTAATCTATGTATGCATAAAGGTTTTAAAACTACTTTCTTCCCTCCTCCTGCCAAAATACTCTTCTTTTTAATCACACGAATAAGAAATGGAAGTAGGTTAGAAATAGCTGTCGTTAATCTAATACTATGGCTAATATCAATATTGTTTCTGTTGAAAACAATATTGATATTGGTAAAAACAATATTGATATTGGTGATATCAATATTGAAATGAGTAAAAACAACATTGTTCTTGGTAAAAACAATATTGTTCTTGGTAAAAACAATATTGGAATTGGTGATATCAATATTGTTCTCTGTAAAAACAATATTGAAACTGGCGATATCAATATTGAAATTGAAGCCTCTTGAGTAATGAAAGCCTCATACAAATTGGTTTCCCTCCTTTATTTCCTCAAATACAGAGGTAATCAGCTTCTTTTAAAACCCTCTTACTTCTGATTAATAGTTGATTAATAGTTGTCTCAAGTAGATTGTATAAGCAAAAAGTGCAGCGACTACCAACTTGGTAGCGCTGCACTTTTTATATTATTAGATGTAGTAGTTTCCTACAACAATCCTTTGCTTGTTAGGTATTCAGCAATTTGAATGGCGTTGGTGGCAGCACCTTTACGAAGGTTGTCGCTCACTATCCACATATTCAAAGTCTTTGGCTGAGTCTCGTCTCTCCGCAAACGACCAACAAAAACATCGTCTTTTTCGTGTGCCCACAAAGGCATTGGATAAAACTGTTCTGCGTCATTTTGTTGCAATACCACACCAGGGGCAGCAGCCAACAAAGCTTTCACTTCTTCTAAGTCAAACTCATTTTCAAACTCTACATTCACGCTTTCGCTATGTCCGCCTACAACTGGAATACGAACGGTAGTAGCTGTTACTTTGATATTGTCGTCCTGCATGATTTTGCAAGTTTCTTTCACCATCTTCATCTCTTCTTTGGTGTATCCATTTTCAAGGAACACATCAATCTGAGGTATAACGTTCAGGTCAATCTGGTATTTGTAAGCCATTTCGCCCTGAATACCTTTTCTTTCGTTGAAAAGTTGGTCAACCGCAGCTTTACCCGTACCCGTCACACTTTGATAGGTACTTACTACTACCCTTTTGATTTTATATGTAGCATGCAGTGGCTGCAAGGCAACGACCATCTGAATGGTGCTACAGTTGGGGTTGGCGATAATTTTATCTTCGGCAGTCAACACTTCTGCATTCACTTCTGGCACTACCAGTTTCTTGGTAGGATCCATACGCCAAGCGCTACTATTGTCGATAACAGTGATGCCAGCAGCAGCAAACTTAGGTGCCCACTCGGTTGAAGTACCACCACCTGCAGAGAAGATGGCAACAGCAGGTTTTGCATCAATACCAGCTTGCATGCCTACTACTTTATACTTCTTGCCTTTAAATTCTACTTCCTTACCCACAGAACGCTCCGATGCTACGGGTACCAATTCAGTTACTGGGAAGTTTCTTTCGGCAAGTACTTCCAACATCTTTGTGCCTACCAGGCCTGTGGCCCCAACTACGGCTACTTTCATTTTTGTGTTCTCCTTTGTGCTGATTTCACTCAGCTTTTTTAGATTAATAATTGATAAAAACAAAACAGCCTCCCCTGTTTGGGAAGGCTGCTGTTATATTTTGAAATACACAAACGACTAAGCCTTCCCTCTCGGGAATCCCTTTATTGTCTTTATTGTTGTATTTGTAAAATTTATCATTGCGGGGCAAATATATAATTCAGATTTAATTAGAACAAAAAAATAATTTAATACCCAACCCCGAGGGGGGCGAATGCAGCTGCGTTATTGAAACCAACAGCGGTGTTATTGGCAGCATGAACGTATGGAGTGGTTGACGTAGCGAGTGGTTGGTAATCTTTTGAGAGGAATGCTTTGCTAAGTGGAAATATTTACTAAAGTTGGGGTATTCGCATAGTGCGTGAGGGGTTGAAGTGGAAATCCTTTTTTGCTGCCTTGGGCAAAAAAGATTGGAACGAAAGACCCGACCCCGTGCTGCGGGGGCACGCCCCATAAAATATATATGAAATATGAACGATGAAGTTAAGGCATTCAGCTACTTCACTTACACGCCAATACTTGCTTTGTATGCTTGAAGCGTATTCTTTAAAAGCCCAGCAATTGTCATCAGACCAACACCACCCGGAACGGGTGTAATGGCAGCAGCTTTGGCAGCTACTTCGTCAAAAGCAACATCTCCTTTGATGCGGAATCCCTTTTTTGCTGTTTCATCTGTAACGCGGGTAATGCCTACATCTATTATCACCGCGCCCTCTTTTACCATCTCGGCTTTTACAAAACCAGGTCTACCCAATGCAGCCACTACAATATCTCCTTGCAAACAAAGCTCATTGAGATTGGGCGTATGGGAATGACAGAGGGTGACCGTGCAATTGCCATAAGGAAGATTGCTGCTGAGTAAGATACTCATAGGGCGCCCTACGATATTGCTGCGACCAATAACTACCGCATGTTTTCCTTTTGTTTGGATATTGTAATGCTCCAGCATCAGCATAATACCATAAGGCGTGGCGGGGATGAAAGAAGGCAGGCCTTGTACCAGTTTGCCTGCATTGATGGGATGAAAACCATCTACATCTTTATTGGGAGAAATGGTTTCTATAACCTTTGCTTCGCTGATATGCTTTGGCAAAGGCAACTGCACCAGAATACCATCTACGGAAGTATCGTTATTGAGTTGTATAATCTGATTAAGCAGTGTTTCTTCGTCTACATCACTATCGAAACGGATGAGGGAGGATTGAAAACCCACTTCCTCACAGTTCTTTACCTTGCTGGCAACATAGGTTTCACTAGCGCCATTGTTTCCTACCAGAATTGCAGCCAGATGAGGCGCTCTTTTACCGTTGGCTAACAAAACATCGGTTTCTTGTTTGATAGATTCCTTCACCGCAGCGGAGGCAACTTTTCCGTCTAATAGTATCATGGCTGCGAAGATAAATTATTAGACTATAACGATTGCAAAGAGAATATAAACAAATCATTATCTCTTTGTCTACTGCTGTATATTCGCACTAATTTCACAACGATGCAGTCATTCAGAAGATTTTATTTGCCTTATTCTCTACTCGTTTTATTGTTACTTACCAGTTGCAGCAATGATGGTCAACCTACAAAGAAAGCAACCGCTGTTGCCTTGCAAAATAAGCAGCAGAAGCCTGTAAATCAGTTTGAATGGAAGCCTGTGAAGAACGATACAAGCAAGCAATACATCTACCTCACTTTTGATGATGGCCCGCAGAATGGCACAATGGCTTGCCTGGAACTATGTAAGAAGCTGAATGTGAAAGCTACCTTTTTTATGGTGGGTGAACATGCCAATGACGCACATCTGAAACAGATTGTGGCAGCCGTAAAAGCTAATTACCCACAAATTTTGTTGGCCAATCATAGTACGACACATGCCAGCAATCATTACCTATATTTTTATCATCACCCCTACACGGCTGCGGAAGACTTTTATAAAGCCCAACAAACGCTGTCTGTTCCTTACAAAATAATTCGGTTGCCGGGTAATAGCGCCTGGGTAATTGATTCAATTACTAAGGCATCTGGCTTGGTGAAACCTGTGTGTCATCTGCTAGATAGTAGTGGGTACAGTTTAGTTGGCTGGGATGTGGAGTGGAGCTTTAATCATAAAACCGCTTATCCGGTACAACAGCCTTGGAAGATGGCCAACCAAGTAGATAGTGCCTTGTCGAAAGGGCATGTGCATACTAAGAATCACGTGGTCATCTTATCGCACGACCGGATGTTTAGAAAAGAGAATTATACGGATAGCCTTGCTAAATTCATTACGATACTAAAACAGAATCCGAAGTACGTTTTCGAAACAGTAGACCATTATCCGGGGATGAGGTTTTAGAAAAAGGTGCTACGTTATACGTTTTAAGTTCTACGTAACAGAGATACAGCATTTGTTAAGAACGTAAAACGTATCACTTAGAACGTAAAACTAAACTCTTCGCCATTTCCAGCTTTATATCAATCCCTTTTCTAATAGACTCCACCGTTGGCGCCACATATACATCGGGCAGTACACCCCTTCCATCTTTATTTCGGTTGGCATCTAATACTGTTCTGAAGGTGGGCATTACGACCCTTAATTTACTATTTGGCAGAATGACAGTTGGTAAATACATAGCCGTATTGCCATAGTTGCCACCACCACTTTCCTCGCCTACAATAGTTACATTCTGCTGACCCTTTATGGTAGACGTAAAGATAGTGGCTGCAGAATAGGTATAGCCACCCTGAAGGACATATACGTTTCCATAGAAGTGGTGTTTGGTTTTGGGATGGAAGAAATGGGTCTCCGCACGCCTGTCGTGGTATAATCCATCAACCATTTTTATGCTGACGAAACGCGTACTGAACCAATAGCTGAGGCTTCCCCTCACATAGTAAGGATGTTTTATTGCGTTGGTAATTGCCTCTGCCGTATCTGAATTCTTAAATGGCTTATTGATGATATATTTTGTAAAAAGGTTGCTGCTACTTACATAGCCACCTGTATTTTCCCGAAGGTCTATGATGAGGTTCTTAGTCTTTGATTCTTCCAGCTTCCGGAAAGATCGCCTGAAGAAGGTGCGCAAGTGTCCTTCGGAAAAGGTAGTCAGGCGTAGATAGGCCGTACTTTGTGTTGAATCAATCGATAAAGAACGGAGCATTTCGCGTTTACTAGGTTTCTTCTTAGTATGTTCCATTTTCTTTAACTCAGGTACTGCCGACAATAGCTTTTTTAAGGAATCTATTGTTTTCTGAGAAGCTTTACTAGGGTTTGGAACAGGAGCATAATTGGTAATAGTAGTTGTTTGTGTTTTGCCTGCCGAATCGAGATAAGTAATGGTGTAATTGCTATCAAGGCCCCAGGCAAGCTTATACATCAACCCAAAATTGCCACTTATCGACTGGCTTTTGTAAACATTTGTATAGCCGTCGGTACTAATCAGTTGAAACATGCTATCCAACAATTCCATATTGGTTCTCCCATTGATGGAGGTGATGACCGTGCCTCTTTTGAAGATGGTATCTTTTGGTAAGTAACTTCCGGTGACTACCATTGTATCCTTCCAGGTCTTGATGCTGAGTGGAAACATAGGATACCGATGTTTTTCTTGTTGCTTAGTAAAGTCCTTGGAGAAACGCACTGCCGTATGTCCGCAATGAATTTTACTGAGGACAAAGGCTACCTTGTTTCTGCATTCAACCTCTGTCAAAGAATCGTTGATGCTGTTGATGGCGTTATTGAAGTAGTAGTCCAGACTGTCTTTTGTAGTGTACCAGTATAGGCTAGGATGGTTTGCCTCTAGTATTTCTTTCAGTACTATCAGGTCTTCTTTGAACTTTGGTGCAGCGGTCTTTTGATTGAAAGTGTAGTGTTTTATGCGTGAGGAAACGCAAGAGGTAAGGAGTAAAATTGCCAGACAAATACCACCAACTTTATTCATTTATTCAGTGATTAATAGATGAATAAAACACCTCGTATTGTTTCTCAATCTGTTGATGAAAGCTTTCGGGAAGCCGTGTCCAGTCTCTTATTTCCACCAAAATAGGAATATTACTTTCTCTTATTTGCTCCACTAGCTTAGTGTATTCCGATATGGGAAAGGGTTGAAGATCTTTGGTTCTGATTACCAGATCCAAGTCGCTTCCTTCGTGTGCCAATCCATTTACACGACTACCATAAGCCCATATTTCGACAGGCATTGTGATAGTCTCAAAATAGTTATGAAGCGACATTCTATCTTTTTCCCTGATGATCATATTGTTTTATTCGTTTGATTGATCGATAGCATCAGACAACGCTTTTGCATCAATAATAAATTGAGGTAATAAAAGTAAGGTATCTTCTGCAAACCCTAACCCATAATCATGCGCGGTAGAGTTACGATTGTCCCTGTAGACAAGCCATCTTTCGCAAGTTTCAGCATCTATGATGGCGTGCAAGACTGCATTTCTAAACACATCTTTAAACACCAATACATCCACAGCCTTCGATGAATGAAAATATGGTTTCAGTGCTTTCTTCAACAGCTTACCACACTGCTCCAGTATTATTTCGAACTCCTTAATACTAGCAGAGCGGTACATGTCGTAGTCAATCTCTTCTTTGTTAGCCTTAAGAAGCAAAGAATAAGCCTTGTCGAGTGTACTGATACATCTTCTTAAATATAAAGTGTCTATATCCATCATCATACTCTTTTTCTTCTTTCCATCATATAACCTACTACTTACAACCTACAACCCTCTCCTTTACTTCACAAACGCATTCCAACCCTGTGCTGTTATATCAAAGGTGTTTCCCCCCTTCGTATAGAATTTGCATCCCTTTTCGATATCGTCCATAAAGCCAATGACCGAGATTTCTTCGTTGAGGGTAATCTTATCGTAGTCGGACTGTTTCATGGTA
>CANGFK010000032.1 GCA_947452925.1 Chitinophagaceae bacterium
TCTTTTTTGTCTTGAAATAACCAGTTTCTGGAGATATAAAAAACATTTTTAGAGTTAAAAAAACATTTTTTACGAAAGAAAATATATTTTCTTTCATTAAAAAACTCACTTTTTACGCTTGCAATCCCCTTTTTTAATCGATGGCTCATAAATAAAAGAGCTGTTACAAACACAAAAATTATGAAAACATTCATTGAGAAATCAGAAGAAAAATTATCAACACAATTAATCAAGTTTTGCGGTGCTTATCCAACTTATGCTGGCGTGCTGAATGCTAATGCAGCCAAGATTACCAACCTTAATTCGGGCAATCTATTCTTGATTTTCATCTTGATGATTCAAGGAAAGCTGCAAACATTGTCCACTACTTTTACTGCCTACAAAGATTTGTTTGTTTCAGGAAAAGGTGGTGGTGTATTGGGCGCATTGCCTGCATTAACGGTTTATCCTACCACGCCGCCGCCTATTGCGCTGGCAGATTTGGTGTCTCTTTTTAGAGAAGTGATTCAGCAATGTGTAAAATCTGGTAACCTCACAGAGGACATTGCAAAGGCATTGGGGATTTTTGAAGAAGTGTCAGCTGTTACTTTAGGTGATGGAACGCCTGGTTTGCATTTGAAATCTATGAGTGCAGGGCATCCTACTTTGCACACCACTTTGGCCGACTATGAAGGCTATGAGGTATGGAAAGATTCGGGAGCAGGCTTTGTATTTTTGAATGTGAGTATAGGACCTAATTACACCGATACCTCTGCTTTGCCTGCAGCGGGTGTGGAGGTTATCTGGAAATATAAAATTATCTTTCGCTACAAAAACCAACAGATTGGTCATTGGAGTGCCACACTTTCTGTAGCAGTAAAAGGAAGCGTGTAAATTAGTGATTAGTGATTAACGTTTAATGATTAATGAGAAAAGCCCTTGAAGCGATTGTTTCGAGGGTTTTTTTGTTTTTACACCTATTTTAAAACGATAAAAAACGAATTACTGCTAAGGTTATCAATCAAAAAAATAGAAAACACTATCTTGCCGCCCTCTAACCAACTATATGATTACAGAAAACAATTTTGAAAGGAAACAAAGAAGAAAATGGGGCGTGCAAGCTATTGCTGACATCACTCGTGCAGTGATAATATTGGCAGTTGCAATTACCCTTCTCTTCGGCAGCTTACTCAAAATTGATTTTGTATTGCAGATAGATAGCTTTCTTCGCTATGGCTTTGGCGGAATCAGCTTGTTGTATGGTAGTTTTAGATTGTATAGAGTGTTGAGCAGTGATTAGTTGTTAGTGGTTAGTTGTCAGTGGTTAGTGATTAGCATAACCTATTACTTAATACTTACGACTTACAACTCACATTTTTATGGAAAAAGAAGCTAATTGTATCTAATAGAAACAGGCGGATGAAATGGTAACTATGAGCGAAAAGATGATTTATATAAGGGGACTTTCAATTATATCTTTCCTATTGGCTATGGTGGTATTGGGCGGTTGCAACAATAAAAAAATAAAAGCACAAACAGATACGCCACAACAAGGTACCATCAACATCAGCGTAGATGAAAGCTTTGAACCGGTGATTGAAGAAGAGATTAAAGTGTATGAATCTACTTATCCCAATGCCCACATCATCGCGCATTATAAATCGGAGGCAGATTGTTTCAAAGATCTTCAGAGTGACAGTACCCGACTGATAATTGTGGATAGAGGGCTGGACAAAAAAGAAAGGGATTACTACGAAGCAACTCTTCAGTTCAGACCACAATTTTCTTTGATAGCCTACGATGCAATAGCAATAATAGTTAACCAGAAATGCAAAGACAGCGTATTTACTATCAGTCGCCTTCATGATATACTGAGCGGAAAAGAAAACCTGATTGCTGTGATGGATGGCAAAAATGCAACGAGTACGGTAAGATATTTGCAGGATAGCATACTGAAGGGTGAACAATTTGGTAAGAATGTGGTTGCTTCTAAAAGTAGTGAAGACGTGATAAACATCATCACCAACAGATCGGACGCAATTGGCTTTGTAGGACTCAATTGGGTGGGCGACAACTACGACCGAAAACAACAAGAATTGCTAAAAAAAATAAAATTAGGGTTGGTAGAGTGCGTTCGTTGCGAAGAAAAGGGTTTATTTGCCAAACCTTCGGCTGCATCAGTAAGTTTTGCGCAGTATCCGTTGGCTCGTCCGCTTTACTTTATAGTAAAAGAAAATGCAACAGGATTGGGAACAGGATTCACCAACTTTCTAAGCTTGGAGCGGGGACAGTTGATATTTAGAAGTTCTTTTTTAATTCCGGCAGTGATGAATTTTAATAAGAGGACGAGTAAGATTAGTGATTAGTGATAAGTGGTTAGTTGTTAGTGAGAGGAAGGAAGAAGTCTTAAGGCGTAAGGAAGAAGAAGGAAGAAGGAAGGAAGAGAGAAATTTGAAAAACAAGCAATATATAAACAAGCAGGTAATCGTAAAGTTTGTCATTAATTAGGTTGTATTTACTTACGACTTATGACCTACGCCTTACGACTTATCTTAAATTAAAACAATAAGAAAAATGAACAAACTAAGCAAGTTGTTTTCACTGATCATCGTGGCTTTATTGGTTGTGAACTTTGCAATGGCGCAAAGCATAAGCGATGGTATCAAGATGTTGAATTATCAAAAAAATCAATCGGCAAAGGATATCTTCAAGAAATTGTATGATGCCGACAGCAAAAATCCAGAAGTTGTTTATTGGTATGGTCAGGCTTTCCTTGCCTTCGACGATTATGCAGGTGCTAAAGCATTGTATCAAAAAGCATTGCAAGATGGCGTAAATAATCCCTACATCATTGTTGGGATGGGGCATGTAGAAATCATGGAAGGTGGCGACATCAACTCTGCCAAACAAAAATTTGAACAAGCCATCACCATGGCAAAAGAAGTGAAGGGGAAAAAGAAATCACAGGTTTATCCAGAAATATTAGATGCAATTGGTCGTGCAAATGCAGATGGAGGTTCTAAAAAAGGAGATCCTACTTATGCAATAGATAAGTTGAAGGAAGCTGCAGCATTGGATGAAAAGTCTGCAGACATAATGATAGATATGGGTATTTGCTATCTTAAAATGGGAGCAGACGAAGGTGGCGATGCAGTGAAGTCTTATATGGATGCTGCTACAAGAGAACCAAAAAATCCTCTACCTTCTTACAAAATTGGTAGAATCTATCAAAGTCAGAACAACAAGGAGTTGTTTGATCAATTCTACAACACCACTATCTCTATTGATCCAACTTTCCCTCCTGTATACCTTTCATTGTATGATTATTATGCTTACAGGGATGTAGCTAAAGCGAAAGAATACCTGGAAAAATATATTCAGTATGCCGATAAGTCTTGCGAAACAGAATATTTCTATTGCGATTACCTGTTCAGAGAAGGTAAATACCAAGAAAGTTTAGACAAAGTAAAAACCTTGGAAGCAGGCGATTGCAAAGGCTATTATCGCAACAACCTGTTGTTTGCTTACGACTATGACAGACTTGGAGATTCAATAAATGCAAAGGCTTCTATAGATAAATATTTTGCCAACGTAGCAGCAAACAAGATTACAAATAGCGATTACGAGATTGCGATTACAATATATTCAAAAATTGCTGGTAGCGATTCTTTGGCAGTAGGCTACATTCAAAGAGCAATAGAAGCGGATACAGTATTAGCGAATAAGGTTAAGTATGCCAATCAAGCTGCTGATATTTACGGTAAATCAAAAAATTACAGAGAGCAAATTAAATGGTTACAAAAAGCGGTTACCTTGAAAGGTGGTTCAATGGGGGAAGCGGATTACTACAAATTGGCAAGCACTGCATTGAGTGGAAAAGACTATGGAGCAACATTAGAAATAGCTAAGAACTACGTAGTTGCTTTTCCAGATAAACCACAAGGCTACTACTTTAGCGTAAAAGCGGCAAAAGCAATTGATACGAGTGCTACTTTAGGTACTGCTATTGAACCAATTTTACTGCAAGACTCTTTCTTAGTAAAGCAAAATGAAATTCTGTCTAAGGATTCTGTAGCAAACAAAAAAACGATAGATAGAAACACAAGCATATTGTATTCAAACTTGTGTTACCTGATGGGTTATTATAACGACGTGCAAAAAGATGCTCCAAAAGCAATTGAAGCATGCGAGAAGATTATTGCACTTTATCCAGATGTAACTTCTGAGCAAAATAAGTTTGCAGTACACATTAAGGATGTATTACAAAAATCTTTATCTAAGCCTTCAGGCAACAAGACAGGATCTAATTCTAAGCCTCAGAAATAATTTTTACAAAAAAACCCTTCATTATTGAAGGGTTTTTTATTTTATATCCCCCGTATCCTTATTTTTGCACACCGTAAACGTTCACATTATGACTTGGCTAACCCTTCTTTTAGATGTTCAGGACACTTCAGCAGCCAGTTATCTTCCCATAGCAATACAATTAATTTTCGCAGCAGGCTTTGTAGCTGCTATGATTGGTATGTCTGCAATGGTTGGGCCAAAAAGACAGACAAAAGATAAGCTAGAAACATTCACCAGTGGTATTACTACGCACGGGGATGCAAGACAGCCAATGGCTATCAAGTATTTTTTGGTTGCTATTCTGTTTGTTTTGTTTGATGTGGAAGTAATATTCTTTTATCCTTATGCAGTAAACTTCAGAAGTTTGGGATGGGCAGGTTTTGTGGAAGTATTGTTGTTTGTAGGTTTCTTTTTGATAGGATTTACTTACATCATCAAGAAAGGTGCTTTGACTTGGGAAGATTAATGAACAACAATTTAAGATAGATTGGGTTATTTGTATTAGTAATCACAATCGAATCTAAAAAGTATAACTTATGCGTCCGGTACGTTTTAATATCAATGCGAAAACAGCAAATATTGCAGATGCAATAGGTGCTCCCCCTCCAGGTTTTGCTGGTGAAGGTTTCTTTACTACTAAGATGAGTGATGTTGTGGGTTTAGCCCGCAAAAACTCATTATGGCCATTACCTTTTGCTACTTCTTGTTGCGGTATAGAATTCATGGCCACCATGGCTTCCCATTATGATTTGTCTAGGTTTGGTGCTGAAAGAGTTGGTTTCTCTCCTCGTCAGTGCGACTTATTGATGGTAATGGGTACTATCTCTAAGAAAATGGGACCAGTTTTGCGTCAAGTGTACTTACAAATGGCAGAACCTCGTTGGGTGATGGCAGTAGGTGCTTGCGCAAGTAGTGGTGGTATTTTTGATACTTACAGTGTTTTGCAAGGTATTGACCAAGTGATACCTGTTGATGTGTATGTTCCGGGATGTCCTCCAAGACCAGAAGCTATTATTGATGGCTTTATGAGAATTCAGGATTTAGTAGGACAAGAAAGTGTACGCAGAAGAAACGGTGATCAATACAAAGCTTTATTAAACAGCTACGGAATAGAATAAAATGGCAATAACTAATTCATACATACAAGAAAAGCTAACGGAGAAATTTGGTGAACAAGTAACCAGTTTTGAAGAGACTTATGGTATGCTTTCATTTGAATCTCCTAAAGAAATCAATTTGAAAGTATTACAGTTCTTGTATGACGAACCTACTTTAAGTTTTCAGTTTATGACTGATTTGACAGCTGTACATTATCCCAATCAAAAAGGCAGAGAGTTGGCAGTTGTTTATCATATGCACAATCTGGTAGAAAATGTTCGTTTGAGATTCAAAGTATTTACAGACGTGAATATACCAGATGTTTTTACAGCTTCTAAACTGTTTGAAGCTGCAAACTGGATGGAAAGAGAAACTTACGATTTTTTTGGGATAAACTTTGTGGGACATCCTAATTTAAAAAGGGTTTTAAATGTTGATGAAATGGATTATTTCCCAATGAGAAAAGAATTTCCATTGGAAGACCAGACAAGGATTGATAAGGACGATGAAATGTTTGGTAGGGGATAAGGCAAGTAGAAAGTTATAAGTTTTAGGTTTTAAGTATTAGGTAATAGGTTTTAAGTAATACGTTTAGAAAATAAAAGAGTTCCTTCGGTGGAACATCGCTTATGGATCATCATATTAAACTGCCGGAAGGCTCGATAGAAAGACAGACAACCACCTTGAACTTGGGGCCTACGCACCCAGCAACACATGGTGTCTTCCAGAATATCCTTGAATTAGATGGTGAACGTATTGTTAGTTCAGAACAAACCGTGGGATATATTCACCGTGCTTTTGAAAAACTAGCTGAAAGAAGACCACTTTACCAGATTACACCTATCACAGACCGCCTTAACTATTGCAGCAGCCCCATCAACAACATGGGTTGGCATATTACCTGCGAAAAGTTACTCAAGATACAAACTCCAAAAAGAGTTGACTACTTACGTATCATCATTATGGAATTGGCTCGGATTTCAGATCATTTGATTTGTAATTCTATTGTTGGCGTGGATAGCGGTGCTTACACAGGTTTCTTGTATGTAATGCAATATCGTGAGTTGATTTATGAGATTTACGAAGAAATATGCGGCTCTCGTCTTACAACTAATATTGGTCGCGTTGGTGGCTTTGAAAGAAATTTTAATGCTACAGCTTTTGATAAGCTAGAAAAGTTCCTAAGAGAATATCCAAAAGTTTTGAAAGAGTTTGGGGACTTATTTACCCGTAACAGGATATTCATGGATAGGCTTCAAAACACTGGTGGAATCAGTGCCGAAAGAGCTTTGAACTATGGATTTACTGGACCAAACCTTAGAGCGGCTGGTGTTGATTACGATGTTCGTGTTCATTCGCCTTACAGCAGCTATGAAGATTTTGAATTCTCAGTTCCTGTTGGTAAAACAGGCGATAACTATGATAGATTCTTAGTAAGGGATCAGGAAATGTGGCAAAGTCTAAGCATCATTGAGCAAGCTTACAAAAAAGTTCAGGAGTTTAAGGGAGCCGATGCAGAAGTTTACCATGCAGATGTTCCGGAATTTTATTTGCCTAAGAAGGAAGATGTGTACACTAAAATGGAAGCACTAATCTGGCATTTTAAAATTATTATGGGCGAAACTGCAATTCCTAAGGGTGAAGTTTACCAAAGTGTTGAGGGAGGAAATGGCGAATTAGGATTCTATTTTATCAGTGATGGAGGCAGAACTCCTTACCGTTTACATTTCCGCAGACCATGCTTTATTTACTATCAGGCTTATAGTGAATTAACTAAAAATGGAATGTTGAGTGATGCAATCATTACGATGAGTAGTTTGAACTTGATTGCAGGAGAGTTAGATGCTTAATTTTCAATAAAGAAATTGATAAATGAAATTTTCAGAAGATAAATTGGCAAAAGTTAGTGAGATAATAGCTCGCTATCCAGAAGGCAAACAAAAGAGTGCTTTATTGCCGTTATTGCATTTGGCACAGGAAGAATTTGGTGGTTGGTTGAGTGCGGATACAATGGATTATGTTGCTGAATTATTAAGCATTACACCCATCGAGGTTTATGAAGTAGCTACATTCTACAGCATGTATAACCTTAAACCAGTTGGGAAATACATGTTCGAAGTTTGTCAGACTGGGCCATGTATGGTTAGAGGTTGCGATGACATCATTGCCTATATCTCAGAGAAACTGGACATTAAACCAGGCGAAACAACAGCTGATGGTTTATTTACTTTAAAAACAGTAGAATGTTTGGGCGCTTGCGGTTATGCACCTATGATGCAGTTGGGTAAGTTTTATAGAGAACATCTTACTAAGCAAAGGGTTGACGAAATAATAGAAGAGTGTAGGAATAAAGCGGCATTGAACAATTAATTTATTATGAAAAAATTACTGATAATTCTTTTGGTTTGTTTTAGTGGCGTTGTTGCTACAGCTCAAAAGGGTAAGGACACTAAGATTGAAGACAAAGTTCAAGCATTGAATAAAGCAATCTTTGTAAAAAAAGACAGTTCCGCATTAGAAAATTTACTAGGCAAAGAAATTATCTATGGTCATTCTGGTGGAAAAGTGGAAACCAGACAAGAAATGATTAAGAATGCATTAGCTAATCCTTCTACTTATTCTGATGTTAAAACTGAAGTAACCAATGTTATCTCAGAAAAGAAGGTTGTTGTTGTAAGGCATATAATCACAGCAACCGAAAACTTGAAAGATGGCAAAACAGCTCCGCTAAAGCTAGGTGTTGTACAAACATGGATTAAGGAAGGAAAAGATTGGAAATTGATAGGAAGACAAGCAGTGAAGTTGCCTCTTCAATAGAGAAATAAATTATTCTTTTCATAGCTTTAAATGACTGATTATGGGAATTACAAATGCTATTTTAAGAGTAAGAGAACATAGAAAGTCTGAGAAGTTTGCAGACATTGATTTTTTGGTTGATAGTGGTGCAGTTTATAGTTTGGTTCCGGGTAAGATATTAGACCAGTTAGATATTGAGCCTTACAGGGAAATGAGTTTTTCCTTAGCAGATGGAACAACTATAAAAAGAAGAATAAGTTCGGCTTATTTTGAATTTGAGGGAGAGGGCGGACCTGCACCGGTTGTTTATGGAGAGGAGGGCGACACGCCACTTTTGGGTGTAACAACCCTGGAGTCTATTGGATTGGTTTTAAACCCTTTTACCAGGACTTTACATCCGATGAGAATGTTGATGGTATAAAGAAGTAAATGAGTTTATATTGATAAGATGAAGAAATCTATACTTTTCATTCAAGTCATTTAAATCACATTAATCATAGTTTAAATAAAGCTTTTTGCTTCAAGCTCACAAGCAGTAGGATATGGCAATAAAATTATTATTAGAAAAGGCTCACGTTCAAGGCATTCGTACATACGAAGTCTATCGTCGCGAAGGCGGATATACTGCTTTGGAAAAGGCTTTAAAAGAAATGAGTCCAGAAGCCATTGTAGAGGAATTGAAGAAAAGTGGTATGCGTGGTCGTGGTGGTGCAGGTTTCCCTACTGGCATGAAATGGAGTTTTATTGCTAAACCAGAAGGCGTTCCTCGTCACTTGGTTTGCAATGCCGATGAAAGCGAACCTGGAACATTCAAGGATAGATACTTAATGGAGTTTTTACCCCATTTATTAATAGAAGGATTAATCATTTCCTCTTTCGCGCTAGGTTCAAACGCTACCTACATATATATTAGGGGTGAATATGCTTGGATTCCTGATATTCTGGAAGAAGCCATCAGAGAAGCGAAAGCTGCTGGTTTCTTAGGTAAAAACATATTAGGAACAGGTTTCGATTGTGAAATATATGTTCAACGTGGAGCAGGTGCTTATATCTGTGGTGAGGAAACTGCCTTGATAGAAAGCTTGGAAGGCAAACGTGGTAACCCAAGAATCAAACCGCCATTCCCTGCTATCAAAGGCGTTTGGGACAGACCAACCGTGGTGAATAATGTAGAAACATTGGCTGCATTGGTTCCAATCATCAAGATGGGTGGAGAAGAATATGCCAAGATTGGTGTAGGTCGTTCTACAGGTACAAAACTAATTTCTGCTTGTGGTAATCTTAATAAACCTGGAGTTTATGAAATAGATATGACCATCAGTGTAGAAGAATTTATATACAGCGATGAATATTGCGGTGGTATCCCTAATGGAAAAAGACTAAAAGCTTGTATTCCTGGTGGATCATCAGTTCCAATTCTACCTGCAAACTTATTGTTGAAGACGGCTAAAGGAGAAACACGTTACATGAACTACGAAAGTTTGAGTGATGGTGGTTTTGCTACAGGTTCAATGATGGGAAGTGGAGGATTTATCGTTTTAGATGAAGATCAGTGTGTGGTGAAACATACCCTAACACTTGCAAGATTCTATCGCCACGAAAGTTGTGGTCAGTGTAGTCCTTGCCGTGAGGGTACTGGTTGGATGGAAAAAATATTAAAGAACATTGAAACTGGAAAAGGAAAAATGTCTGACATTGACCTTTTGTGGGATATTCAAAGAAGAATAGAAGGTAATACTATTTGTCCTTTGGGCGATGCTGCTGCTTGGCCAGTGGCTGCTGCCATCAGACATTTTAGAGATGAATTTGAATGGCATATTACTAACCCGCAGGAAGCACAAATAAGAAACTTTGGTTTGGCACATTATGCCGATCCAATCCATGTTCCTGTAACAGCATAGTAAAAGTATATGAGCGAGCAACAATTATTTAAGGTAACCATTGATAATATTACGATAGAAGTTCCGGCTGGAACCTCTATATTGGAAGCTGCCCGTAAAATTGGTGGAGAGGTTGCGCCACCTGCTATGTGCTTTTACAGCAAACTAAAAGGTAGTGGCGGAAAATGCCGTACTTGTTTGGTTGAGGTTTCTAAAGGTTCTGAAAAAGACCCTCGCCCCATGCCGAAATTGGTTGCAAGTTGCAGAACGACTGTAATGGATGGCATGGAAGTAAAAAACATTACGAGTCCAAAAGTGGTGGATGCTAGAGCAGGTGTGGTAGAATTTCTTTTATTGAATCATCCATTGGATTGCCCTATTTGCGACCAAGCAGGGGAATGTCATTTGCAAGATTTAAGCTATGAACACGGCAAGGAAGGTACTCGTTACGAGTTTCAACGCCGTAAATTCAAAAAACACGATTTAGGTCCTTATATACAACTTCACATGACACGTTGCATTATGTGTTTCCGTTGTGTTTATACTGCAGATCAATTAACAGAAAATAGGGTTCACGGAGTTTTGGATAGAGGTGACCACGCTGAAATTGCCACATTTATTGAAAAGAGTTTAGATAATGATTTCATAGGAAATGTAATTGACGTTTGCCCAGTGGGTGCATTAACAGACAAGACTTTCCGCTTCAAAAACCGTGTTTGGTTCTTAAAACCAATGGATGCACACAGGGATTGTCCTAAATGTAGCGGTAAAGTAACATTATGGAACAGAGGTGAAGAAGTGTTCAGAGTTACTGCCCGTAAAGATGAATGGGGTGAAGTGGAAGATTGGATTTGTAATGAATGTCGTTTCGAAAAGAAGCATTCAAGCGATTGGGTAATAGAAGGACCAAGAGAAATTAGCAGACATTCTGTTATCTCTCAAGGGCATTATGTGCATACGGTTACACCAACAGAAACTTTCTTGGCTGTGAATGATGGCCGTGCGCCTCACTTGTTGTTGGATATTCATACAGAAAGTGACGTTAATAAACCTGAAATTGAGTTGAGTCTCATCAATGGCCCTGCTCATTCAAATAATTTTAATTCTAAATAGAATTAACGGATTAATTAAAGAATATTATGACAATACTTGCACTAGACTGGTTTTTATTGATAGAGAAATTGATACTCATTGCAGTTATCATTTTCGCAAGTTTGGGCGTTGCACTATATACCACTTTCGCCGAAAGAAAGGTGGCTGCCATCCTTCAAGACAGACCAGGTCCTAACCGTGCGGGGCCTTTCGGTTTATTCCAACCATTAGCCGATGGTCTTAAGTTAATCACTAAAGAAGAAATTATTCCTACCCACGCTAATAAATGGTTGTTCATTTTAGGACCAGGTTTGGCTATGACTGCCGCATTAATGACTTGCGCTGTCGTTCCTTGGGGCGGTACCATTGATGTTATGGGGCATAAGGTAGATTTACAAATTGCAGATGTAAACATTGGTATTTTGTATGTTTTTGCAGTAGTGAGTATGGGCGTTTATGGCGTAATGATTGGTGGTTGGGCTAGTAATAACAAATTTTCTCTGATGGCCTCACTACGTGCTGCTAGTCAGGCAATAAGCTACGAATTGGCAATGGGGCTTTCTCTAATTGCACTTTTAATGGTTACTGGTTCTCTAAGTTTACGCACGATTGTAGAACAACAAGTGGGGCATGTCTGGAACATTGTTTACCAACCAGTTGGCTTCCTCATCTTCTTTATCTGTGCTTTGGCTGAGTGTAATCGTACACCTTTCGATTTGCCAGAAGCTGAAAATGAATTGAACTTCGGTTACCACCAAGAGTATTCTTCTATGAAACTAGGTTTTTACCTCTTTTCAGAATACATCAATATGTTCATCAGTAGCACCATAATGGCTACCATGTTCTTTGGCGGTTACGATTTACCTTTTGTAACCAGTCATTTATCTAGTCCTGGTACTGCTGCTATAGTTGGTATAGTTGTATTGATGGCTAAGGTGGTGATGTTCATCTTCCTATTCATGTGGATTAGATGGACAATACCAAGGTTTCGTTATGATCAATTGATGGATTTGGGCTGGAAGAAGATGATTCCTTTGGCTTTGGCTAATATGTTGGTGACAGGGTTTATTGTTTTATTAAAGCAAAATAACTGGCATTTTTAAGTAGTTGTTTGAATAAATCATTGAGGAATCAATGAAAAGGTTGATAATATTCATAAACATATTCAATATGTTCATGAACATCATCAAAATAGATATGAATATATCGATAATGTTCATGAATATCACGAGTATATTCATAACTATATTGAATATGTTTATGAATAAAACCAATATAGTCATGAATATATCCAATATGTTTATAAACATATTGACTTTATTCACAAAGAAAATGAGGGTAGTTTAGAGAATATCAATAGTAATTGAAAAATATTTAGAAAGAAAAACGCTTATGCAAGCATTAACAAATAGGGCGAAACAAGTAGATCGTGCACCAATGACTTTCATTGA
Organism: Chitinophagaceae bacterium; assembly: GCA_947452925.1. Taxonomy (GTDB): domain Bacteria; phylum Bacteroidota; class Bacteroidia; order Chitinophagales; family Chitinophagaceae; genus Parasediminibacterium. The sequence continues at coordinate 12,644 of CANGFK010000032.1, forward strand.
GCAGCTTTACTTATGGAATATTGTGAAGGGCATGGCGATCACTTTTATGCACATGTTCAAGAAGCAACCTACCATCAGGTATCCTGAACAAAAGCGTGAATTTAGTTCTGTTTTCAGGGGACTGCACGTACTAAACAGAGATGAAGAAGGTAAGGAAAGATGTACTGCTTGCGGATTGTGTGCAGTAGCTTGCCCTGCTGAAGCCATCACGATGGAAGCCGCAGAGCGTTTGGAAGGAGAAGAGAATTTGTATCGTGAAGAGAAATATGCAGCTAAGTACGAGATTAATATGCTTCGCTGCATTTTTTGTGGATTGTGCGAAGAGGCTTGCCCTAAAGACGCTATCTACCTTAGCGAAACATTTACCCCTGCGGATTTCAATAGAAAGAATTTTATTTATAAAAAGACTGATTTATTAATTCCTAACCCTACAACAGATGCGCAAGGTTTTGCAGCAGCAAAAGGGGTTAAGACAAATGAAATTGGTTTGAAAAATTAAATGGCCTGTTCCAGTTAATTTTGCTGGCTTTTATCATTTTTTTCATTCAAATCATTCAATCATTTATTCAATAATGATTATTAAGGTATAAAATGGCTATCACTCACATTATATTCTGGTTTTTAACTGCATTGGCTTTGGTAAGTGCCTTGATGGTATTATTAAGTAAAAACCCTGTTTACAGTGTTCTTTGGCTCATCGCGGTATTCTTCGCCATCTCTGGTCACTATATTTTATTGAATGCACAGTTCTTGGCCATCGTAAACATGATTGTTTATGCAGGTGCTATCATGGTTCTTTTCTTATTCGTAATCATGTTGATGAATCTGGACAAAGAGACTGAACCTCAGAAAGACATCTGGATGAAGATTGCAGCAGTTATTTCGGGGGGGTGTTTATTAACTCAACTTGTTTCTTTGGTAAAACAAGCTACAGAAATGACTGGCAAAACCGCCTTACTAAAAACAGGTAGCATTGGATTGATAGAGAATTTGGGTAAAGCATTGTTTAGCGACTATGTAGTGCCTTTCGAAATAAGTAGTGTGCTGTTTTTGAGTGCAATGGTGGGTGCTGTAGTAATTGGGAAGAAATAAAACAAAGTAATTATGCCGATACAATATTATATCTATTTAGCATTATCACTTTTCAGTATTGGAGTGGTGGGTGTGTTGACACGCAGAAATGCTATCATCATCTTTATGTGCATTGAGTTGATGCTGAATGCTACTAACCTGTTGTTGGTTGCTTTCTCCAAAATGCACCACGCAGTTGCGTTGGCAAGTAATGCTGCTACACAAGTTGGTATTGAAGGACAATTATTTGTATTCTTTATCATGGTGGTGGCTGCAGCTGAAGTAAGTGTTGGATTGGCAATTATCGTAATGATGTATCGGAATACGCATTCGGTTGATATTAACTTTTTGAACCGCTTAAAAAATTAATGGTATATTGGTCAATAGAATCCCTATTTACTAATTACTGTTCTAACTAATTGTATGAATAATTTGGTTTATTTAGTTCCTCTTTTTCCTTTAATCGGTTTTTTAATAAACGGATTAGGCAGAAAGTCTTTGTCAAAGCAGGCTATCGGAGTTGTTGGTAGTGGTGCTATTTTAGCTTCTTTTGTAGTAAGTATTATCTTGTTTCTTCAAGTTAAATCTTCGGGAGCAATCATTGCCAACTACTTTAACTTCATAGATGTTGCGTCTCTTAAAATTCCTTTTGCTTTTCAGATTGATCAATTATCTTCTCTTTTCTTATTGATCATTACAGGGATTGGTTTCTTAATCCACCTATATTCTACTGCTTACATGACTGATGAGGAAGCCCCTCATTATGCACGCTACTTCGCTTATTTGAATTTATTTGTTTTTTCTATGTTACTGTTGGTAATGGGAGGAAACTATGTAATCATGTTTATTGGTTGGGAAGGAGTTGGTCTTTGTTCTTATTTATTAATTGGATTTTGGTTTAAGAACGATGCTTACAACTATGCTGCAAAGAAGGCTTTCATCATGAATCGTATTGGTGATTTAGGTTTCTTGTTGGCGGTATTCTGGTTAATTAATAAACTAGGTACTGTTACTTACGGAGAAGTGTTTGCAAATGTGGGCAAGCTATCTCACCAAGATATAACCATCATCACCGCCTTATTATTTGTTGGTGCAATGGGTAAGAGTGCGCAGTTGCCTCTATATACTTGGTTGCCAGATGCGATGGCGGGTCCTACACCAGTTTCTGCTTTGATACACGCTGCAACCA
>CANGFK010000033.1 GCA_947452925.1 Chitinophagaceae bacterium
CTGGGGGGCGCATCGGAATGATCTGAAAGAAATTGCGATGCGTGAAAATCAGAGTTTGTACTTGGATAGTAATGCCGCAAGTGCCATTCAGGGATTTGATTCGCCAGAGAAGATGAATTTTATCAACTTGAAAACGCGTCAATACTTTGACAGAAGTGCTTATCTGGCACTCACCATTCAAGAAGAGTTTGCAAAAGCGGGTCGAATAGATAGAGATGCGTTGCAAAGACAAGTGGGCATCTGGGTGTTGCAAGCTGTGGCAATGCCGGCAGTGCTGGTAGAAACTGGCTACATCTCCAACCCAGAAGAAGAAGATTATCTGAACAGTCCAACCGGACAAACTGAGATTGCGCAGTCCATCGTAAACGCTATCAAGCGTTACCGTTCTTCGTTAGATAATAAAACAATCAGTACCGATTTGAATAAAGGAAAATAAGTAATAGTAGATTGGAAATAGGCGGTATGAAATATGAAATATGATTTTTATCGACTAATTATAGCTGAAAATGAAAGGAGGAAACAAAGTATTTAACTACTTGTTTCCTCCTTTTTATTTCATACATCATACTTTATATTTCATGCTTCATATTTCTCATCCTAGTCTCCTGCATCCGGAGGCTTTAGTCTTGACAATACTACCTAAGTAATACCAAAGTCCCTTTGTGGTAGACAGGAGTATTAGTATAGTCTATACCTTGTACTTCAAAAACATACGTTCCCACATCGGCAAGCATTCCCTTGTACTGACCATTCCAGCCATTGCCCATCTGATTGGTACTGTAAACCATCTGTCCATCTCTATTAAATATTCTAAAGTAATTGAACTTAGAAATACCAACACAAATAGGAAGAAGGGTGCGATAGTCAGTACCATTTGGTGTGAAAACAGTAGGCACAAATATGTCTGGCTTTGTGGTATAGAAAGTTACTTTGAGAGAGCCCATACCCTTACAATGCACCGCATCGGTTGTGGTTGCAGTTACGGTATATCTAATGGTGTCTTGATAAATTATGTCAGGCGTAAGCAAGGGATTCGGTGAATTGATATTGTCCAGATAAGTGGCAGGAGACCATTGATAACTGACTTTGAAGGGAAAGGAAGTGTCTGTGATATGGGCAAATAAGGGCAGCTTTTCTGTAACCACAACAGATGTATCATTCCCCGCATTGATAGAAAAAGGAGGTACTACATTGATTGTTACACTGTCAGTAACAGACTTTGCACAATAAAAAGTATCCTTTACGGATGCAAAGTAAGTAGTTGTAGAGTCGGGCTTTGCATACAGTGAAGTGGCAGTAGTATTCCTTAATCCATTTGTCGGTGACCAAGTGATGTAGGCGCCTTTTTTAGTAGCATTTAGCTTTACAGAGTCACTATAACAGATGGTAACAGTATCAGCTGAAGGCTGAATAATAGCAACCTGAGGATAGGGTGAAACATACAGGGTAACCTTGGTACTATCTGCACAGTGACCAAGATTGGCGGTTACATAATAGGTGGTAACATTGTTGATTGGAAGGGCAGTTGGATTTTTTATCGAATAACTGCTCAATGAGTTCAATCCATCCGACGTTCTCCAAAGAAAACTAAGCGCCTGAGTAACCGGATTCAATAAAACACTGTCTGTTTTGCAAGCGTGCATGGTATCGGGATAAAACCTTACCTTGATGAATTTCAATACATTCACGGTATCGTACACAGTAGCCTGACATCCATTTTGATAGGCAGTAAAAGTATAGATAGTGGTATCTGATGGATGAACCAATGGATTGAGTGAGTCGGGGTTAAGCATATCGGCAGTGCGTGTCCAGCTAAATTTAGGAGCACTGGTCTTTATCAGTAAAGGAAGTGTGTCTATATCACAGATGAGCGTATCAGTGAAGGGTTGGAAGATATAAGGTTTGTCGGTTACATACACTGGCAAAGTATCGCTACCAGAACAACCTTGATAGCTTGTTGCTTGTAGAATGGCGGATAAAGTATCGGGCTTTGAATAGGTATGAGTGGCAGTGGGCGTAGTGGCAGTATTGTTTGAAAGGGTAGGGTCTGCAAAGTTCCAGTTCCAGGCGATGATTGAATCTTGTGTATTGCTTGTGCTTGCATCCGTAAAGTTGAAGGATGTGAGGTAACAACTGCCCGTATAAGTGAACTTGGGTTTGAAGCCTGGATAAACCTTTACTTGGGCAGTGGCGGTATTGTTGCAACCATTAATAGTATCTGCCACATAGAGCGTTAACTTATAGTCTCCAGGTTTATTATACTTGTGTATAACTTCTGGGGAGTAACTAGAATCGATAATTCCTCCCAAAGTGTCTCCAAAAGTCCATACATATTTGTTGATGTTGGTAGACATAGACTCATTCCGGAAAGAAAGGGTGAAGCTATCACAGTTCCTGTAAACCTGGTTCAGGCTAGCACTCAGCAGGCTACAGTCGTTTACTGCAATTTGTAATTCTTTTTTTATAGAATCTAGTAGCACACCTTGCCGCCACTCTTTCACATATACATCTACCACATATAGACCCGTTTCTATTGGTGCAATCCCTGAAATTAGTCCCGTAGTATCATTGATGGACACGTTAGCACCTAATGGTTTAGCAACCGAATAGCCTGATGCATAAGTTACAACAGGGAAGGGTGGAACAGTAACGTGTGCACCATCCTCAATAGGTCCGAATGAATAGGAGAGGGAGTCATGATCTACTGAGTCAATTGCCTTGAACTGGTAATCAAACCGCTGACCATAACAAATTACTACAGTATCTTCAAACAAGAAGGAAGGACTGGTATTCTTATGATAGTCAACATTATTAATCTTTCCCGGTATTTGGGCAGTCATTGCCAAACCAGTTGCGCAAGAACTGTAACAAGTCTGTGTTCTTTGGTTACAATCAGTACATCCTGCATTATATATGTTTACAATATCACTAACCCTGTGTCCGTTTGTGATTACACCAATCAGGTATCCGTTTGCATTATCATCTAGTGTAACTGTCTCTGTGTAAGTATCTATCAGGTAGCAAATGAATGGGTAAGGATGACTCAGACAGGGACTGAATGTAGTTTTGGAAACACTCACTTCTGATGAACTCTGCGACAGGTTCTTACTGAAGGCTTGACTACCAGTTTTCGAATCATAGATACCAATCGTTACGCCTCTAGGCCCTGATGTTACACAACTATAGAAAACGGTAACTGTAAGTTTATAAACAGAAGTATTTGTTGCTGTACCCGGTCCCACATATTCGTAGAGTACCCATCCACCCTCTTCATGCTTTGCCCAAGAGTTTTTGGCAAGGAACAGAAACAATATAGTAAGAACAAGAAATTTCTTCATCAATCAGATTGTAAGTGTAAAGTATATTCAATGATTGCAAGATTTCTACTTTCGCTGTTTATGCGCTAAAGTTTTTCGGTCAATAAACCGACAGATAAGGTCAAGGTTATACTACAAGCAGCATTTCTTTATTTCGGCCCATAAGTCACGGTAACATTTGGCAGCATAACTGCTTTTGGCAAATGTCTCCAAAGGAGCTTCATTCATACCCATCTTTTCTATATCGCTGAGGTAAGGAATGAAATTTTTGAAGAATTGCGTGTTCTGGAAGAAGAAGCCCATTGTTTCGTGGTGTAGGTTCTTTCTACTGTCAACCATATTAAAGAAACACCTTATCTTCTCTTTGTTAAACTCGTGTTCAGTGAAATAATTAGCCACTGTCTCATAAGAACGGATGGAGAGCGTAGTAGGAATATTGGGTAATAATATCCAGTTGACGGCATTGAAGATGTTATCGTGCAACAAAGAGATACCGGGAGGAGAGTCTATAATAACCAGATAAAAAGAATCTTTCAGGGAGGCAAGCAGGGACATCAAACGCTTCTTACTTTGCTTGCCTTCACTCAGCAATACATCTGCATGACGAGCAGACAAATCGGAGGGGATAACGTATAGGTTCTTATACAAGGTAGGTTGTATGGTTTCTGCTAAATCCAGATCTCCTTTCAGTACTTTCTTCGACTCGTTTTTGACTGTAGTGCTTGCACCCAGATAAAACGAAGTAGACCCTTGAGGGTCTAAATCCCATATCAATGTCTTGTACCCTTCTTGAGCTGCCAGATAAGCAAGGTTAATTGCAGAAGTGGTTTTGCCAACGCCGCCCTTTAGGTTATAAAATGCTATCGTTACCATACCGATAAAAATACAGCATCCATTTTATATTAACCTTAAAACTTTCATAAAGTAGCTAAATCCAGACAGACTTATTTAAATCAGATAGTTTTAATGATGCTTGCGAATGCCAATAAGATTTTTGCTGAGGGAAAACTAACGCAGCACCATCTGCCTGTCGGCATCTAACCTTATCAGGATAAAAATAAGAATAGTAAAGCTTAAAAGCGATGACCCTCCATAACTGATGAGCGGCAGCGTAATACCAATGATGGGGAACAACCCAATGGTCATACACACGTTCACCACAATATGGAAGAAGAGAATACAGGCTACACAATAGGCATATACCCTACTGAAGATGCTTCGTTGCTTCTCGGCAGTGTTGATGATACGCAGTAACAAAAACAGATAAAGCCCCAGGAACACCCCACAGCCCGCCAAGCCAAATGCCTCGCCAATACTGGTAAAGATGAAGTCGGTGTGCTGCTCAGGAACGTATTTACCTCTTGTCTGTGTTCCTTTCAAGAAGCCCTTTCCTATCAATCCACCCGAACCGATAGCTATTTTACTCTGGCGTACGTTATAATCATCAGGTTTTTTGGCGGCTTTTTCTTTGTCAGCCGTCCTTCTCAAAGCACTTCTGTTCTGGCTACAATCATAGTCTTTACCCACCATACTAAAGATACGGGTGCTTTGGTAGCACTGGAAAACATTATTGAAGATATAAGGAACAGCAAAACGCTGAACGCCAACACAGAGTGCCCACACAACAAGAATGGTCGCCAGCAGATTCCGGTTTCGTTTCCTTGCTCGTCGGGTGAAATAAATGGTAGCTCCTGCTATCACCGTGAGGACTATGGCCAGTGTATTGGGTTCTACCACCAAGGTAGCGATTACCAATGCGGCAAAAGAGAAGCCTATAATCAATAAGCCGGGCGGTAATCCCTCGCGATACATGACTATAAAGAAGGAGAAATACACCAATGCCAGTCCGGTTTCATTCTGCAACACAGACAATACTGCCGGAGCGAGAGACAGACAACCCCCGATAATCTGAGAGCGCAGCCTGGTGAAATCGGTTTCCTGTCGCGATAAGAACTTTGCCAATGCCAAGGAGGTAAATATCTTACAAATCTCTGCAGGTTGCAGGTTGAAGCCACCTCCCAAGGGTATCCAGCTCTTAGATCCATTGATACTCTTACCTATTACAAACGTAGCGAGCATGAGTAAGATACCAAATGTGTACATCAGATTGGCAAAGGCGGTAAAGAGTTTACTGTCCGCAAGCAGGATAAACATTGCCATTACCACGCAAATGCTACTGAACATCAACTGCTTACTATAATTGGTTTTTCCTGCAAGGAATGATTGCAAAACATTGATGCCGGGCTTGTATTCTACCATGAAAATACACAATACCCCTATGGCAACCAAGGCGGCATAAACCCACACGATAACCCAATCTATACCGGGAGAAATCTGATTGTTATTTCTATGTGTACTTGTAGCCATTGTCGATTATCCCTTTGTTGGTTTCTTGTGAGGTATATTTTTTCTTTCATCTGTGAGAATGGCCGCATTAGAATAAGCCACAGCTTTCCTGCCAGAGTCTTTTGCTGGCTTGTGTTTCAGTGGCTTAGGCGCAAAGTCCTCACTGGTAGTATCTATCTTTATCTCTTCTTCAATAGTATCTTCTTCTTCCTTCTCTTTCTGCTGCAACAACAACTGTTTTGCTAGTTTGATAGAGTCCATCCTTGCCATCGCCTGACGCATCAATGGCGGAATCAAGTTCTTCTTAGACAATTCTTCTACCAATGCCTTTCTGTCGGGCTCCACAATAGAGTCTTTCAGGTATTTTTCTATCAGCAAACTGGCAATAGGGGCAGAAGATGCAGCACCGAAACCTGCATTCTCACAAATCATGGCAATAGCAATCCTCGGGTTGTCTCTCGGGGCAAAAGCACCAAAGAAAGCGTGGTCTTTTTGTTTGGTCATCACGCCATTTACTTTAGCAGAGTTCTGTACCGTACCCGTCTTACCACAAACAACAACACCCGGCACTTTAGCCGCCGCACCCGTACCAAACTCCATCACAGCCTGCATCCCATCTTGCACTACCTGAAAAATGCTATCGGGCACATCTTTGGTGTAGTGTTTTACTTTGAAAGTATCCAACAAGCCATCATCGTCGCCGCCTTCAATAGAATCCACCAAGTGTGGTGTATAGTAGTAACCTCTGTTGGCAATGGTGGCCATTACGTTGGCAAGCTGTACAATGGTTGTCTGAACTTCGCCCTGACCAATAGAATTGGATATGATATTGCAAGAGTTCCAGTTACGACCAAATATTTTGCGGTAATAGGATGAGATAGGCAGGTTGCCATTCTTTTCGGAAGGCACATCTACCCCCAACCTTTTTCCTAAACCAAAAGAATAAGCATACTGATTGAAGGTTTTCAAGCCGCTATCAGCCCCGCCGAACTTCTCTTGGTCGAGGGTTCTTTTGTAGACGGTAGCAAAGAAGGTATTACAGCTATGGGCGATGCCCTCTTTAAAGTCGAAATAGCCCGGATCCAGACATTTTGGTTTGCCATTGCCACAGCCATAGAAGGCGCCCGAGCAGCCAATACGTGTGTTGGCATTGATCACGCCTTCCGTCAGACCAATAATACCTACAATGGTTTTGAAGGTAGAACCGGGTGAATATTTACTGCTCACTGTTCTGTTAATCAAGGGTAATCTTGGGTCGAGGGCCAGTTCACCGTAGTGTCTGCGGCGTTGCCCGCCAGTGAGGTAGTTGGGGTCGTAGGTGGGGGCACTCACCATGCACAAGATGCCGCCTGTTCTAGGGTCAATTGCCACAATACTACCCACTTTGTTGGTCATCAGTTTCTCGCCCAGCTTCTGCAGTTCTGCATCGAGGCTGAGGTGTAGGTTTTTACCTGCAACAGCTGCGGTGTCGTAATTGCCATTCTCAAAAGGGCCTTGAATACGGCTTTTATTATCACGGATAAAGCGTTTTACGCCTCTTTCTCCCATCAAAATACGTTCGTAAGTACGTTCCAGACCAGTGATGCCAGCATAGTCTCCATTTTCATAGCCTTCATCCGCATGCTTTCTCAAAAAGTTGGAATCTACTTCAGCAATATACCCCAAAACGTTGGCTGCAACACCATAAGGATAGGTCCTTGCAGAACGCTCGCTGAGGATGAAGCCTGGGAATTTGTACATATTCTCGTTCAGGCGGGCATACATTTCGGGCGAAAGGAGTGGCTCGAATACACTTGGTCTGACGATGCCATTCTTGAAGCTGATTTCTTTCATCCGTCTTTTAAACTCAACGGTATCAATCTCCATCAGGTTACAAAGGCCAATGGTATCCACGCCTTTTGCTTCAACGGGCGTCACCACGAGGTCGTACATGATGGTGTTTTCGAGGATACTCTTGCCATTTCTGTCGTAGATGATGCCCCTGTCGGGATAAATTATTTTGCGATAGATAGCATTGTTCTCCGCTGCTAGTTTATACTTGGCAGAGAACACCTGAAGGTTCACCAACTGCCCAATAATGACCAGAAACACGAACCCAAACGCTATTTGTATGATGCCACTACGACTTTGATTGAATACAGACATAAGTTGCCACGTGAAAGAATGCGTAAAAATAACCAACGGCAAATAGTAATCGATAATCAGTTATCAACAGTTTGTTATTGTTTAATGGATACCAAACTGCTACCAATACTTCCTTTTTCATTGCCGCTCCAAGCCTTGTCATTAACTGTTTTTGCTAAAAACAAAGCCATTACAAACAAATGTATGTTGTTTGTAGTGCTGATGCCTACCTAAATGTGCAATGGTGAATAAATGTTTTGTTGGATGATGAATAATTAAGATTGTACACTAAAATAAGATAGTAGATATTAGATAATAGTTAGTAGTCAAATGAACTAATGTTTAGGACTACTATCTACTATCTAATAACTACTATCTACTTAAAGCAGTTGCACCCTATATGTTGCTGCATCGCCGGAGAGGCTTTCTACGTTCAGAAAACGATGCAGGGCAAAGTTGGTGACGCCAAAGGCACTGATGGTTATCTCCTTTTTGATGTTGGCAGTCACTATAATCTCAATGCTGTCCGCCCCATCAACGGAGGAGGAAAGGGTGAGTTTGAAAGTACCAGAGCCTACAATCTTCACCGCAATTTTATCGACTGCCAGGAAGGAATGTGCCAATAAATTTTCTTTTGCCATAGACAATATTGAACCTGTGAAGATGGTCTGTGGATTTTCACGAAGTGTTACTAAGTCAAATACTAGCGGACACATTGTTTCGATGGTGTCATAAAAGTTATCCATCATATTGCCCAGGTTGCGGTACTGCATCACCATTGCTGCTTTGCGAGCGGTCTCCAAAGTATCACTATTGTCCGACGTGGTGGTGATGGCGCTACTCTGGGCTTCTCGCAACAATAGAAGCGATGCGTGGTTGCTGTCAGTCGCTGTTTTTACGGTTGCCAAATCTGCTTCTGAGCCAATGTTCAAGCCCAATACGCCAAAGGCATCAATCTTTGTGTCGATGGTTCCTATGTTAAACGGAGACAAACCGCCGGGCAATATCGCTTTGTAGCGCGGAGAGCCTTTTGGGTGAAGACCCAATATCAATGGCAGCCATACATTAACCAGCAGTTTTTTTGAAATAGCGTATTGCTGTGTCACTGTCAGCCTGTCTCCTTGTTGCAAGCTGCCCGAACTGGTGTGTTGGTTGTAGGCAGCCACCAAAGCGAGGTGTAATGGATGATAACGAGTGTAGAGTGGCAATAATAATGGATACGTTACACTAAGTGTGCGTAGGGCATTATCGTGAAAAATACTTAGTATGACTGCTTTCCTAACACTATCGCTTGTTACGAAGATGAATTGATTGTCAATGTACTTCCAAATGTTAATCATTTTTACTGTTTTTAAGATTAATTAAATTGTTTTTGAATTAATAAAACCTGTTTGCCCTGTCACCCGTTCGAGTGTTACAGCAAATTATCTAGTTTGCCCTGTCGCTCGTTCGGGTGTTGCTGCAAATCATATAGTTTGCCCTGTCACTCGTTCGGGTGTGACAGCAAATCAGAGTGTTTGCCCTGTCACTCGTTCGAGTGTGACAGCAAATCAGAGTGTTTGCCCTGTCACTCGTTCGAGTGTGACAGCAAATCATCTAGTTTGCCCTGTCACCCGTGTGGGTGTGACAGCAAATCATTTTTTGCTTCGCTAATGCAAGCCAAAACCAAAGCGAAAAATGCCTGAATACCTGTGAACTGTTTAAAACTGATTGTGCGGTAGAACGATGCCCTGTGCGTGTAGTTTGGTAGAAGTAAGATTCCTTGTCTTAAAATGAAAGGAGGTTAACCGAAATGAGTATAATAACGAATTTCTAATTGGCTGGGGCAGTACTAATATTCCTGCGTTGCACAGCAAGATTAGACCTTTTAATCGGATAAATACAAACTATTATTTTTCAGGTGATGAATCGCTGATTTATGGAATAAAACTGTCCATTTATACGCCGTCTTTGCGAGGCACGAAGCAATCTAATTGTGATTTTTGAGAAGGAAAGTTTATTGTTTGATGGATTATTCCATTTGATAAGATTTCTCCTATCGTCGAAAAGACGCGTAGTGTTTGACCCCTTCGCTGTCATCCCGGAGGGATCTAATACACCCTTAGTAGCTTGTCTATTTTCAATCAGATCCCTCCGGGATGACAGCGATCTGGAGGCGTGTAGCTTTTGTTTGTAGCAAAAAGGTTATTCTCTTTAAATAAATTATCACTAATTAAAGAGAAATTAAACCACGATCCTTATTTTTATTAAAGCTTTTTTACAAACTAGAGATAAAATACAAATACCGATATGCCTACAAAACGCGAACAAGAGGTTGATGAAAACAAACTTACGAATAGGTATAAGGTTATACTGATTATCATAGTTTCACTTTTTGGTTTGAGCTATTTTACCAGTTCTGACATTTCTCTTTTCATAGAGATAAACGTCTTGATATGTTTTGGTGTATGGGCGTGGTTATTTATTGATTACAAGTTACTGCAAATAAATAGGCTCTATGTGTATTCTCTTATACTTTCTTTCTTTATTATAGGATATGGACAGATAATAGTGAGGTTTTATGGAAACTATGATATTGCAAAACTGATTGGTGGGACAAAGACTCCTTTGCTTTTATTGATTATTCAAAGAATATTAAGATTTGGATTTAAATTAGTGGTTAAAAGAGAACCTATTATTACAAAACAACCATCTTCAGCGGCAGATTTAATTTATGCCCTTGTTCTTTACGTTTCATCATCGTGGTTCTTTATCAGTTCTTGAATAAATTAATTTCTGTGAGCTGTTTTATAGACTAATTCCGCCGGATATAGCATCATAGCAAAAAGAATCCACACATCCATCAACAAAAGAATAGGTATATGACAACATCCTCCTCCAAAAAGAAGGTTACTATTGGTGAAATGAAAACAAGTGAAGCCTACTGCATAAACAAAGAAGGATTGGCGGCGTGCAAAATGAGGAACAGGAAGACCCAAAGAAAGAGTGACCCATACAACATATAGGAAGACATTTTGTAGGCTTCAAAAAAGAAAGGCCACTTGGGGTTGTCCATCTCCCGGGCAGAACGACTGACCCTCGACTGCATATAAAAGAAGTTATTGAAGGAGAAACCAATATTACCTGGTTTGAACCATTGAAGCAAAATAAGCCTGATCAGTCCAAAAAAGAGAACTAATAAATAGCCATATTTAGCAGTGAGAATAACAAGGTAATCTATAATCATTTTTTACAAGTATGGGGTGGCATCTCCCCGAGGGAGCATGTGTACAGAAGACAAGGGGGTGGCGTTGTCTGCTGCATCTTAAGGAAAATTTAAACTTTCTTAGAAGCTGTTTGAGTTAATTATTAAGAATTACTTATGAGTGTTTATTTAATTGGAACAAGGCAAATTTTGCAGCCATAGTCCAACGCCTAAGGCGAAAAATTTAACACAGTTACAGTTAATATTAGACCGCATAAGGAATATCAAATAATTAACTCAAACAGCTTCTTAATCTAAGTGATGCAAAAAGCAGAATTGTCACACAAAAAGGGCAGTTTAAAGCTTTAAAAAGAAAGAGCCCTCAAACATATTCTTTCAGTAAGTCAAGAGACAACTGAGGTAAAGAAAAGATCTGTCGCATAGAATAGGTAGAAAGAGGGTATATTCGTTCTATTGAATGTGTAAATAATACACATTTATAAACACATCATAGCTCCACACAACACAATATGAAAAATGCTTCCTTTTTGCTTGTCGTATTACTGTTTTTGGCTGCCTGTAGTAAAAACAATGATACAGTTGCACCCGTTATTCCTCCCGTGATTCCACCCGTCACCGACTCCAATCCTCCCCAATATGGGACTCCCTTTGGCAATGTCCCAAACAGACAAGATGCTATCATTTATCAGGTAAACATAAGGGCATTTAGTAATCAGGGAAACTTTGCTGGCGTGATGGCAAGGTTAGATTCTATTAAAGCATTGGGCGTAAACGTAATTTACCTGATGCCTATCTATCCTGTTGGTGCTGTAAATTCTGTCAATTCACCCTATTGTGTAAAGGATTATGTGGACATAAACACCGAATTTGGTGGTTTGTCCGACCTGAGGGCATTGATAGACAATGCGCACAACAAAGGGATGAGCGTGATACTGGATTGGGTGGCCAACCATACGTCTTGGGATAATGCGTGGATTTCTGCGCACAAAGACTGGTACCTGCAAGATGCACATGGCAATGTGGTGAGCCCGCCCGGAATGGGTTGGAATGATGTGGCACAACTAAACTACAACAATGCGACGATGCGTTTGCAGATGATAAAAGATATGAAGTACTGGGTATATACTGCCAATGTAGATGGCTTCCGTTGTGACTATGCTGATGGTCCACCCTTTAATTTCTGGATACAGGCAATAGATTCGCTGCGCAACATCACTTCTCATAAGCTGCTGCTGCTGGCAGAAAGCAACAACTCTGTCGAGTTCAGTACGGGCTTCGACTACATCTTTGGTTTCAACTTTTATGGTACCTTGAGAAATATATATAGTAATAATAATTCTGTCACTGCAATAGATGTATTGAATACAAATGACTATCGCTATGCCACCAATGGGCAACAAGTGGTACGCTATATTACCAACCACGACGTAAATGGCTCTGATGGAACGCCACTGAAACTGTTTGGTGGCACAACCGGATCGATGGCTGCCTTTGTGGTGGCTGCTTATATGAAAAGTGTTCCGATGATATACAACGGACAAGAAGTGGCTACCCCTTTTCAATTGACTTTTCCTTTTACCTCTGCCAAACTCACGTGGGTGCCCAACCCTTCAGTCACCAATCAGTACAAAGCTGTCATTGCGTTTCGTAACAATAGTACGGCAATCAAAAACGGCACTTTAACCTCCTACAGCAATGCAGACATCTGTGCATTTACCAAAGAAGTTGTAGGAGAAAAGGTATTTGTAATAAGTAATCTCCGCAATGCCACCATTACTTATCCCATCCCAACGGCATTGCAAAGCACTGTTTGGGTAGATGCGCTGAACGGAGGAGCTAATACCACCCTTTCAACACAGATTTCTATGCAGCCCTATAGCTTTTTTGTATTGAAACAATAGAAGAAAAGGAAAAAAAGATGTATTGTTAAAGTACTTGCTGACCAACATCATACGCTTGCACAACACGAGGCGTTGTATATTTGCCGCATGATACACAAACATACACTGATAGAAGCTACGATGGCAGGCGCCGCTGTGATGAAAGAGTATTTTGATAAGCAATATACCATCAGCAGCAAATCTAGCTTGAACGATTTGGTAACCGAAGTTGACCATAAAAGCGAAGAAGCTATTTTTAATGTGATAAAAAAGCATTTCCCTACTCATAACATACTCAGCGAAGAATCGGGACAAGTGATACAAGAAAGTCACTACAAGTGGATTATTGACCCTATTGATGGTACTATCAATTATGCAAATGGTATTCCAATCTGTTGTGTTAGCATTGGTTTGGAACGCAATGGCGTGATGGAAATGGGAGCCGTTTACAATCCCTTCCTTGGTGAGTTCTTCTTTGCCCAAAGAGGTTTTGGCGCTACGCTGAATGAAAAGAAATTGCACGTGAGTGACACCACCGATCTCAAAAAGAGTTGTTTGGTAACAGGCTTTCCTTATACTTATCTGGATGCACCTAATGGTCCGATACAGGTATTTGAGAAATTGGTACGTAAGGGTATTCCTGTCCGCAGACTAGGTAGTGCCGCCATAGACCTTTGTTGGGTTGCTGCAGGCCGTTTCGATGGTTTCTATGAGCATAAACTACAAGCTTGGGACAGCGCAGCAGGCTTTTTGATTGTGTTGGAAGCAGGCGGAAAAGTAACTGACTTCGCAGGGAAAGAATACAATCATTATCAACCGGGCATCATCGCCACCAATGGTAAAATACACGATTCGCTTTACAAACTAGTGAACGGAGGAGAAGTGGAATAGGAAAGCTACTATCACACTGATGTATAAATATCAAATATGAAGTATGAGGTATGAAATAGGAGATAAGATTTGATTGTTTATATCATATTTCATACTTCATATTTCATATTTCTTTCCAGCGCCTTTGTGGCGAAGAAAACAACAACTAATATGACTAACAATAGAACAGAAATAGCAGACCTTGGAGAGTTTGGGTTGATAGAACACCTGACCAAGAACTTTGAGATACACAACGCTTCCACCGTTTTGAGTGTGGGCGATGATGCCGCCGTAATAGATCACTTCGGTAAGCAAACAGTAGTAACGACCGACTTACTGATTGAAGGTATTCACTTCGATCTGATGTATACCCCACTCAAACACTTAGGTTACAAAAGCGTAATCGTAAACTTGAGTGATGTTTACGCTATGAATGCCACCCCTACCCAATTAACGGTGAGCATTGCCATCAGTAATAAGGTTAGTCTGGAAGCCTTGAACGAGTTTTATGAAGGTGTTTATGCCGCTTGCGAAAAGTATGGCGTAGACTTAGTGGGTGGGGATACCTCTTCCTCCCAAAAAGGCTTTATTATTTCGGTTACTGCTATTGGTGAAGTAACGCCAGATACCTTTGTGAAGAGAAGCACTGCACAAAAGGGCGACCTTATTTGTGTGAGTGGCGACCTCGGTGGAGCTTTCTTAGGGCTTACGCTGATGGAACGAGAAAAGAAGATTTATCTGGAGAACCCACAGATACAGCCCGACCTGGAAGGAGAAGACTACATTGTCGGCAGGCTATTAAAACCCGAAGCTAGGAAAGATATCATTGAGTTCCTGGCTACCAATGAAATTATTCCAACAGCTATGATGGACGTGAGTGATGGCATCAGCAGTGAAGTGTTACACCTCTGCAAACAGAGTGGATTGGGTTGTATGTTGTATGAAGATAAGTTGCCTATCAACAGTGCTACTCGTAGTGCAGCCTTCAAGTTTGGACTCGACCCAACAGTTTGTGCCCTCAATGGTGGTGAA
>CANGFK010000034.1 GCA_947452925.1 Chitinophagaceae bacterium
TACATCATCTAGTGTGCCATAAATCCTTTCGTTGGTATCAATCTTACCATTCTCATTGAAATCTATGGGTACTATCGCAATGCTGTCTATTAGTTTGCGTGTCTTTAAATTGTAAATAAAGCCTAGGTTATTATACGATATACCGTTTACATCTTGCTTCACAGCATTTAATAAGTCTTTGTCATCACCCACAATAGGAACGCCTTTAATGTCCTTCTGTTCGCTACCAAAATGGTTGGCAAACGATTGAGAGGCACAAGCATTCTGTTTGCGTTTATAAACAGTAAACACGGCATCGGAAGCAATATTACTAGTACTGGTTTCCCCAAAATAGACCTGCTTAAAGGTGGCATCATTAAAGCCTTTTTCTTGTAATGTAGCCACATCTGATCGATTACTATTCACTACAGGAAGCTGTACATATCTGCTTATCGAAATGGCAGTCTTGCCTGCTTTTATATCTGTAGTTGCTAATCTATGAGAAACAATAGATATATCCACACTGTCTGCCGGTTGCTTGCTGTTAAGAATAAAATGAAGGTTAGGATGTTGCCTGCTATATTCATCTATCCACTTTTGAAATAGCGGATAGGTTAGTCTTGTTCCAGCAATGCGGATAGTCTGTGCATTGGATTGTAATCCGAAAGTCAAAATGATTAGCAAGACAATAGTGCTTACAATTATTTTTTTCATTTTTGTTTATTTTAATTGATTCAATAATAATTAAGCCACAAGAAATACAAAGCATAGATTTGTATCTTAAAATATAAAGTAATGCTTACTCAAATTAGCGGTATATACAACAATGGGAACATCATTTTAGATGAGCAACCCAGTTTATCCAAGCCAGTTAAGGTTGTTGTAACCTTTTTGGAAGAGGAAGCAGTAATCATAAAAAAGAAAAAGCCACTTGTTGCAGGATTTGCTAAAGGAACAATCACTTTTATGTCACCAGATTTCAATGAGCCACTTGACGATCTAAAAGATTACATGTAATAATGAATATACTTTTAGATACCCACGCATTTATATGGTTCATGGAAGACAATCCATTACTTTCAAGGAAATCAAAACGAACCATTGAGAACCCACAGAACAACGTATTTATTAGTGTGGTATCGTTATATGAGATAGCCATCAAACTAAAGATTGGCATGATTGGATTCGATAAACCAATAGCTTCTTTCTTTAATGATATTACAGAATATAACCTTACACTGATTCCCATTTCTGAAAAGCACTTGATAACTTATGATTCAATTCCTCTAATTCCCAACCACAAAGACCCTTTCGATAGGCTTATAATAGCCACTGCCATCATTGATAGGTTATCCATTATTTCTATAGATAAACAATTTAAACATTACAAAGAACTCGTGTCAATTTTGTGGTAGTCCTACTTATCTCATTCTGTTATTGTTAAGAAAGTAGTAGGTTATACGTTAGAGTATGCCAATAACTTACAACCTACAACTTATAACTTAAAACCTATTCTACTATTTCTTCTTAGCCGCATCATCGGCTGCTTTCTTTGCTAAAGCCCTTCTTTTGTTGGCTACATCTACCCAATCAACAAATGGATATAAGTCGTATTTCTTAACCTGTACTTCAAACAAAGCCTTTAGTTCAGCTAACTTCTTGGGATACTTAGCTGCCAAGTCGGTGTTCTCGGTAAAGTCTTCCTTAAGGTTGTATAATTCCCAGGTGTCTTTACTAAAATCACCATGTGGCTGCGTTTTTCCTACAGTGAAGTTTCCTAATTCTACGTTATCAGGGTAGTGTGCTGCACCTGCTTTCCAGCCATCTGCATAGATAGCCCTTGCACCAAATATATAGTAGTGCTGTATCTTGTGGGTAGCAGGCGCTTTTGCATCATGAACAGAATAAAACAAAGACTTCCCTTGCAAGGTATCTTGCCGAATACCACGTATTTGTACAGGTGCTTTCACGCCTACAAAATCAAGCGTTGTTGGAAGGATATCAATCACGTGGCCATATTGTGTACGTATCTCCCCCTTTTCTTTTACTCCATTTGGATAAAAAACAATTAATGGGTTGTGTGTGCCACCTTCTGCATTGGCATCTTGTTTCCAGAATTTGAAAGGTGTGTTACAAGCCTGTGCCCAGCCCAATGGATAGTTGGCAGAACCTTCTGGCGTGCCTATCTCACCAATTTCTTCTATGTTCTTTTTAATATAATCTTCTTCTATTGAAGTGGCAGGTGGGTTCTTTTTACCATCAATAAAACCATGTACTGTACCTTCTTTACTTGCACCATTATCGCCAATCATCACAAATACTACTGTATTTTCCAACTGGTTAATCTCTTTTAAGTAATTAATTACACGGCTTACCTGATAGTCAGTATAGGTGAGGTAACCCGCATAAACTTCCATAAAACGAGCATACAATTTCTTCTCCTCATCTGGTAAGTTATTCCATTCTTTAATGCGTGGATTGCGTGCCGGCAACACAGCATCGGCAGGTATCACACCCAAACGTTTTTGGTTTTCAAACACTTTAGTTCTATACACATCCCATCCCTCATCAAATTTGCCTTTGTATTTATCACTCCATTCTGCTGCCACTTGGTGTGGTGCATGAACCGCCGCAGGGGCATAGTACAAAAAGAACGGCTTGTCTGGTGCAGCTGCCTTCTGTTTTGCGATATAGCTGATGGCTTTACCGGTCAGTTGCTCACTAAAGTGTCTGCCATCGGGTTTTATGTGGGTGTTATCTTCCACTAGATCAGGCTTGTACTGATCGGTTTGAGAACTTAAGAACCCAAAGAAGTGCTCGAAGCCTTTACCGCTTGGCCATCTATCAAAAGGACCTGCATCAGTAGCGTCTTCATCGGGTGTTAACCCAAACTTGCCTACTTCGAAAGTGTTGTAACCATTGTCTCTTAGTATTTCTGCAATGGTTCCTTTAGTTGGTGGAATACGACCATCATATCCTGGGTAACCAGCAGACATAACGGTATGTGCAAATCCGCCCATGTGAACAGAATGGCTGTTTCTTCCTGTTAACAAAGCAGAACGGGTAGGTGCACAGATTGCGCAAGTATGGAAGTTGGTGTACTTCAAACCATTGTTGGCCAAACTATCAAAAGTAGGCGTGTTGATAAGCCCGCCAAAGCCACTGATAGCTCCATAGCCAACATCATCTAGTAATATCCAAACGACATTGGGCGCACCTTTTGGTGCTTTTGGTACAGATGGATACCATTCTTTAGAGTCGGCAGATGTTTTGCCTACTACACCGTGAAACGGTTCTTTTGATTGCGCATTTACTACGGTTGCACCTGCCAGCAAGAAGACAGACGCAGCGATTAATTGTTTGTACATATTTATTGTTTTGCTCCCAATATCTTAATGTAATTGGGAAATGATAAAACTGTTTGTTTGAATAACCGTGAAATTTATAATTGTTATATCTCTTAACTATTCTCTATATATTTACAAAAAACAATAAGATGGTCATCGAGATAAAAAAAGATACGCCGCCGGAAGAGGTAAAAATGATACTTGAGCAGATTAAGTCTGAATGCAAAAAGAAAGTTGCCTTATCTGATTTCTTTGGTAAGCTACCCAATATTGGGGATGGATTAGCCTACCAAAAGAAAGTAAGAAATGAGCGATAACTCCTATTTAATTGACACCAACATTTTAATATATGCCTTATACGGTAGTGAGTTTATAAATCAGTATGTTCAATCAAGCCCTTTTATTTCTTTCATAACTGAAATTGAAATTCTTGGACAAATAAATATTGAACAAACAGAGTTAGAAACCAGACAAAAAGCACTCGATTTCTGCACAATCATACCCTTCTCAAATATCATTAAGAAAAGAACTATTTTGCTAAAACAAATGTATCGGCTGAAACTACCCGATGCCATCATTGCAGCCACTGCAATAATTGAAGGTTATTCACTCGTTTCGGCAGATAGGGGACTAAAGAAAATTAGTGAATTGTCTTTAATACTGCTAGAAGTTTCTTGAAAATTCCATTTGGTTTAACCCCCAAGTCCACTAAGGTTAAAACCACAAGTATCATAAGGAAAATAAACAACCAAACTATCCTCGTGTTCCTTGTGAAAAACCTTAGTTTCCTTTGTGGTTAAACCCTACGCAACCGTCAATTTTCCATCATATCCCGGCACTTCATCTCCTACCTCAGGACCATTCTTTGCCAACTCACTACCTTCCTTTTTCGACTTAAACAATGGCCACAGAAACTGTGCATACCACTCTTCTGCCTTGTAATGTTTTAAACCATAAGATTCAGGAAACTTACGTGTAATGATTCCAGTTTTAAATATTACATCCCAGATAAAAAACATATTACCAAAGTTGCCTTTGTAGTATCCAACGCCATCGTCGGTAGTGTCGGCATGATGCGCATGGTGGGTGGCAGGGGTGGAGATAAGGCGTTCAAACACCCATGCAAAAGGATGCAATACTTTGTACTTGTAAAATGGTTTATCCCAAGCAATGCTTGAGTGTGCAGACAAAGTAATGATAGACTTTATCACTAACGCAAACAGTGCAGAGTACCCCAAGCCTAGATAAACAAGCGTTGCAGTGAGGTATATCTGAGAGAAGAATACAGTGTAAATAAAGTTTTGTCTGCCTGCCATTGCCATACCCATGTAAGGTGCTGAGTGGTGGGTGCGGTGAAAACGCCACAACAAGGGCAACTGATGGTGCAGGCGATGATACCAATATTGGGTAAGGTCGTCGGCTATGGCTATCAAAAAGAAGCCGCCCCAAAAAGGTACCCATGTAAAAATATTGGCCGAGTGTGGCAATAAATAAGGTAACACCGTTAGGGTAAACCATCCTGTAACGGGCGGCAGCAATAGCTTAGGTGCCACAAAGCAAACAATATCAATTTTGCGTTCACTACTCTTCCATTTGTTGTCGTACAAGCCAAATGCAAATTCAATTATTCCTAATACAATGGTAAAAGCTATAAAACCCCATGTATTTAAACTCTTTACACCCGGTTCTATCAACTTAAGAAAATGTGGGGCATTGTCAGATTGAGATTTTGGAGGATTATTCCAAGGTGTCTCACCTGTAAAATGAAAATACGCTATTAATGCAAATACGGGTAGTGCATAGATGAAGAGACTTATTGATAAATCTTTACCTATCTTTTTTGCTAAGCTGTTGTTTAATGCCATAGTCTTATTGTTTTTTTAATGAAGAAATTGTTTTATTAAATACAATCCACCGCCTAATACTAGCAATGGAAGAATGATAGCCGCTATACTGATGACTATCTTTTTGGTGAGAATAACTAAATCTTGAAGTGTTATCATATTTGCTTGTTTTAATTGTGTTTTCTCTGTTATATAAATCGTACTGACCTCTTTTGGTCTATTTTACATCAGATGAATACCCCATTTTGTATCTAAATAGTTTTTTGCTGCCGGAGGAGAACTCCTACGCCAGCGAGCAAGACTGTTTGCCTATTAAGGAGTTCTCCTCCGACAGCAAATCATTTTATTTGCCCATGAAACAAAGCACTACTTGTTGAAAAAAACTTGTTTAAACAAAGAACTTCTAAGAGATAAACTGCCAATCTTATTGTTTGAATAAATAAGATTGACAGTTACTATTTCAAACTAAAGAATGCTTCTTAAATTGAATAAAATCATTAATGCCTATCACTTCTTGCTTCCAAGAAATTTTTAGTGCCTGGCCTCAACGTACGTCCCTTAAACACATCTGACCAATCTACAAAAGGATAGATGTTATTTTTCTTGGCTTGCTCTTCAAACACCTTCTTCAACTCAGCTAGCTTTTCGGGGTATTTAGCTGCCAGATTGTTGTTTTCATTAAAGTCTTCATTCAGGTTATATAGTTCCCATTCATCCTTTTCAAAATCACCGTCAGGTATTGGTTTACCTGCCAGCTGATACTTTGCAAAGTCTATAAAGTCTGGATGGTGCGCAGCTTCTGCCTTCCACCCATCCTTGTAGATAGCCCTGTTGCCAAAGATGTAGTAATGTTGAAGGGTATGTTTTGATGGAGCACTGGCATTTTCGAAGGAATAGGCCAAGGATGTTCCCTGTACTTCCTGTTGTTTTACTCCACGTATTTCGTTTGGTATTGCTCCCTTAATGTAATCTAATGTAGTAGGCAATATGTCTATTACATGTCCATATTGGTTGCGGATACCACCCTTTTCAGTAATGCCTTTTGGATAGAAAACAATCAAAGGATTGTGTGTGCCACCCTCTGCATTAGCATCTTGTTTCCATAGTTTGAATGGTGTATTTGCAGCCTGTGCCCAACCCAATGGATAGTTTGTCTCGTTGCCCAATGCTGTACCTATTTCACCAATCCTGTCCAGATTCTCTTGAATATGTTGTTGCTCTGGTATTTGTTTGCCAAAAGCCGAACGCTCAATTACACCATTAAAGGTGCCTTCCTTACTAGCCCCATTATCACCGATAATGACGAATATTAAAGTATTATCCAGTTGTTTTATTTCTTTTAGGTGATTAATCAAAACGCCTACTTCATGATCGGTATAGGTTAGGTAACCTGCATACACCTCCATAAAGCGAGCATAAAGCTTCTTCTCTTCTGGCGATAGGTTTTCCCATGCCTTTATATCTGGATTGCGCGGAGGTAATACACCGTTGGCAGGTACTACACCCAGCTTCTTTTGGTTAGCAAAGGTTGCTTCGCGATAAGCATCCCAACCAGCATCAAACTTTCCTTTGTACAAATCGCTCCATTCTGCCGTAACCTGATGTGGCGCATGAACAGCCCCAGGAGAATAGTACAAGAAGAACGGTTTATCTGGCGCAGCCTTCTTTTGGCGGTCAATGAAGCTTATTGCTTTATCAGTAATCTGTTCGTTTAAGTGACGTCCATCAGGCTTTACGTGGGCTTGATCTTCCACCAGGTCAGGCTTATACTGATCGGTTTGCGAACCTAAGAACCCAAAGAAATGGTCGAAACCCTTTCCAGTAGGCCAATGATCGAATGGACCAGCATCGGTAGCTTCCTCATCAGGTGTGATACCATATTTACCTACTGCAAAGGTGTTATAACCATTCTCACGCAATACTTCGGCAATTGTTCCTGCTGTATTTGGAACACGACCATCCCAACCCGGAAAGCCAGCCGATGCACCTATATGTGAGAACCCATTCTCATGAACAGAACCACTATTTCGCCCAGTTAACAACGCAGAACGAGTAGGTGCACAGATGGCGCAAGTATGGAAGTTGGTATAACGCAAACCGTTGTTGGCAAGGCTATCGAAAGTAGGTGTCTGGATAAGCCCACCAAACGTAGTTGTGGCACCATAACCTACATCATCTAACAAAATCCAGATAACATTGGGCGCACCTTTTGGTGCTTTTACAGGTGCAGGCCAATATTCCTTAGAATCTTTTAGTGTATTGCCAATTACACCTTTGAATTCAGTTGTCTGTGCATTAATAGCAGCAACACTTGCTAGTGCGAAGGCTGATGCTATGATTACTTTTTTTATCATTTTAATAGTTTTTTGTCTGATTTGAAAACGGTGAGAAGGTAGGTGCCAACTTCGTTTGCTCTTAACATGGCTGACACCACCTTATACCCTCACTTTGTTTGTTTACTTGGTTGCGGCCCTTATGGAATTGATAAATAATAATTGACAATTGATATATAACTATCCGATATCAATTGTCAATTACCATTTATCAATTAATCCGCCTTCTTTTCTCCAATACCGGGCATGGTTAATATCCCATGCGTATTGTGAACACGTCCTTTAAAGATGTCTTCCCAATCTATCAATGGGTAGATGTTGTTTTTCTTAGCTTGCTCATCAAAAACCTTCTTCAATTCAGCCAATTTTTCTGGGTACTTAGCCGCGAGATTATTGTTTTCAGTAAAGTCTTCGTTTAGGTTGTACAATTCCCAAACATCCTTATTAAAATCACCCGAAACAACAGGTTTACGCTCCTGTTGAGCCCTTGCAAAGTCAATAAAGTCGGGATGGTGGGCAGCCTCTGCCTTCCATCCGTCTTTGTAAATAGAACGATTTCCGAAGATGTAGTAATGTTGAAGGGTATGTTTTGATGGCTCAGTAGCATTTTCGAATGAGTAGGCCAATGATGTTCCTTGCACTTCTTGTTGTTTTACCCCATGAATTTCTTCGGGAAGTTTGCCCCCAATAAACTCAACGGTAGTAGGCAATAAGTCAATTACATGACCATATTGGTTACGGAGACCTCCTTTTTCTTTTATTCCTTTTGGATAGAAAACAATCAAAGGATTGTGTGTGCCCCCTTCTGAATTAGCATCTTGCTTCCAAAACTTGAAGGGCGTATTTGCTGCTTGAGCCCATCCTAAAGGATAGTTTGTTTCAGTGCCAAAAGGGGTACCTATTTCGCCAATCTTGCTTAGGTTATATTTAAGAGATTCATCTTCGCTTAATGGTTTACCAAAGATAGAACGGTCTATATCACCTTGAAAAGTACCTTCTTTACTAGCACCATTATCACCAATTACCACGAATATCAATGTGTTATCCAATTGATTGATGTTCTTTAGGTGCGTAATTAATTCACCAACTTTATGGTCGGTATAGGTTAAGTAACCAGCATACACTTCCATAAAGCGAGCATAAAGCTTCTTCTGAGCAATAGATAAACTCTCCCAAGCAGCAATATTTGGATTGCGATCAGGCAGAACACTATTAGCAGGAATGATACCTTGTTTCTTTTGTTGCTCAAATACTTGCTGACGGTATGCATCCCAACCTGCATCAAACTTTCCTTTGTACAAGTCGCTCCATTCTGTTGTTACTTGGTGTGGCGCGTGAACAGCACCTGGAGAATAGTACAAGAAGAAAGGTTTGTCTGGTGCAGCTTTCTTTTGTCTGTCTATGTAGGCAATAGCTTTGTCTGTAATCTGTTCGTTTAGGTGGCGTCCATCAGGCTTTACATGTGCTTGATCTTCTACTAAGTCAGGCTTATACTGATCGGTTTGAGAACCAAGGAAACCAAAGAAGTGGTCAAAACCTTTTCCAGTAGGCCAATGATCGAAAGGGCCAGCATCGGAAGCTTCTTCATCGGGTGTAACGCCATATTTTCCTACTGCAAAAGTGTTATAACCGTTCTCCCGCAACACTTCGGCAACCGTACCTGCAGTAGAAGGCAAACGACCATCCCAACCAGGGAAACCAGCAGACATAATTGTATGAGAGAAGCCACTCTCGTGAACCGCTCCACTATTACGACCTGTCAACAAAGCAGCACGGGTAGGGGCACAGATAGCGCAAGTATGGAAGTTGGTGTAGCGCAAACCATTGTTTGCAAGGCTATCAAAAGTGGGTGTTTTTATCTGACCTCCAAAGGTAGAGGAGGCACCAAAGCCCACATCATCCAATAGAATCCAGACTACATTGGGTGCACCCTTTGGTGCTTTTGGAAGTTCGGGCCAATCTGCTTTCGAGTCCTTTAAAGTTTTACCAATAACACCCTTAAAAGGTTGCGTTTGTGCATGTAATGCCGACACACCAACAGCTAAGAAAGCTGCCACTGAAATTACCTTTTTGTACATATTTCTTGTTTTATTTGTTAGTTAAACTGATTGCCTTAACTTATAACTCATCATTCATAACTCATAACTTGCCTTACTGCCATCCGGCATTTTGTGTGAAATTTGGATTGGTGCCACCGTACAAATCAATTTCCACTTGTGGTATCGGGAACAATGTATCCTTTAAAGTTGCAGCAGCTTTCGGATTACCTGGCATTGCTTTTACTGATTGTAGATAATATTGTCCTGGTCCCTTATCAGTTCTACGTACTAGGTCGAACCAGCGTTGAGATTCTTGAATAAACTCTCTTCTACGCTCTGTAAATACAGAGTCACGGAAATCAGTTTGATTCAAACCAGCTAAATCGTTGGTGTGATTAGTGTAGTTACCACCAGAAGTATAAGAATTGAAAGCACGACCTCTTACAATATTTAAGGCATTATAGGCATCGGCAGTAGGGCCACCATTTAGTTCATTCAAAACTTCTGCATACAATAGCAATACTTCTACATAACGTATCACTGGGAAGTTAATCTTGCTATTTGCTGCCTGATTACTAGCCAATGCAGTAGTAAAACCTGTACTTTGGTCAACGAACTTTAAGAAATTATATTGAGGCCATTTAACCCATTTCTTTGTTGATTGATTAAATAAAGAATCGTAGAAAGTAGCAGTACGGCGTTGATCATTTATACTATATAATTTCTCAACCACACTAGCATCCGCAGGTATATCGGCTGTGTACGCAGATGTTGCCCAAGTGAAGGAACTGATGGTATTGCTGCTGGTAAAACCACCAACAGTGCCATTAAACTGTGCTGAGAATACGTGTTCTTTTCCGTTTTTAGTAGCTGCCTGAAATGCATCGGAGAAGTTGCTAAACAAATCATACCCATAGTTTCCTGTAAAACTTGCTCCAGTAAACCCTGCAGTTCCTGCTGTAATTACCTTTTCTAATTCAGTTTTTGCATTTACCCAATCCTGGTGGGTTACATAAACTTTAGCTAGTAATGCATGTGCCGCACCGCTTGTAGCTCTACCCAAATCTGCCCCCCCATAAGTAGCAGGAAGTGCAGTTGCATCCGTTAAATCAGCTATGATTTGCTTATACACTGAATCTTTTGGTGCTCTGTCAACCTTAAGGGTAGATAAATCTAACGAAGTAATGTCATGCAACACTAATGGAACAGGGCCATACAAGCGTACAAGGTTGAAATAGTCCAAGGCACGTATAAACTTAGCTTCATTAATGAGGTTTGCCTTAGAATGAGTAGGGTCATCAAACACATTGTTAGGAATAGTTGCAATCTTATCAATAGCAATATTTGCCTTGTTTATTCCCCAATACAACTGTGTATATATCTTTTGTATCCTGCTGTTCTGTGGGGCATAAGTGGCAGTTCCAAGAGCACGCACATCAGGGTTAGTATTAGAAGGACTATATACCTGGTTATCACTTGGGTTATCTACCAGTAAGTTTAACTGCCGACCATAAAGCGGGAAGTCATTTACCTGATCAGTTGTGAGGGTACTATATACTGCCGTTACAGCTGCTATAGCCTCCCCTTGTGTTTTATAAAAGTTATTGGATGTAAGCAATCCTGCTGGCTTCTCATCCAGTTTGTTGCACGAAAAAAATAAGCTCAATACCGATAAACCTATTGCTGATGCTATTATTCTTTTATTCATTATTATTTGTAATTAACGTTATTAAAATGATTTGTTTTTGATATAACCTTCATAGGGCTTAAAGCCCTATGAGGGGTGTATGTACTCTAGAATGTTACATTAATTCCTGCCAAGAAAGTCTTGTACCGTGGATATACACCTAAGTCTACACCCGGAGTAAGGTTATTTTGATCGTAGAAGTTAGCTTCAGGATCTTGACCTCTGTAATTAGTGATAGTCAAAAGGTTCTGTGCAGATACATAGAAGCGAATTTGCTTAGCGAAAATCTTACCTGCAATAGCAGTTGGGACATTATATCCAAGTGTTAGTGTTCTTAGTTTGATATATGAACCATCTTCTACATAAGTATCTTCCACTTGCATTACAGGAGAATTGGTAACCTTCTGGAACTTCCCTTTAGGATTAGCTAAAGAATCCCATCTGTCCAAAGCGAACGCAGAAACATTTGTACTTGGCGTTGTTTTCTCCAATTGTTGCTCTAGCAGGTTGAATATTTTGTTGCCAAAGGAGCCTTGAAAAGAAAAAGATAAGTCGAAGTGTTTATAAGTAAGTGTGTTGTTGAAGCTGGCAGTAAACTTAGGTTGCGCACTTCCAAGACTATGCTTATCAGAAGCGTTGATGGTAGCACCTGTAAGTCCGTTTCCATGTAAATATTTCCTATCACCAGTCACTTGTGAAACTCCAGCAAGCTTAGGTGCAGGGGTAGCACCATAAACATCAGCAGTAGTTAACAATCCTGCAGTACTATAACCCCAGAATGTACCAACTGGCAAGCCTACTTTAACTATTACTGGCGATACCTGACCCGTAGGAGCAGTAGGTTGGAATGACGGAGTAGGTCCTAAGCTAAGTATGGTACTTTTGTTTGTAGCATAGATAATAGTTGATTTCCAAGAGAAGTCTTTGTTCTTGATATTTTCGGTTGTTAAGGTCAATTCTATTCCTTTATTCTCTAGACTACCAATGTTTTTAGCAACAGTAGAATATCCTGTAGATAGAGGAATCAACCCTCCACCACTTACGTATAAGTCAGTGGTCTTCTTCAAGTAAATGTCAGCAGTAAGTTGAATACGGTTCTTCAAGAAACTTGCGTCGATACCTGCATTATACTGTGTGGTAGTTTCCCATGAAAGATCAGGGTTGGCGGGTGCGTTTGGTGCTAAACCAAGATTTCCTGTAGAGTTAGCACCAATATAGTAACCATAACTAGCCAACGTTTGTAATGAGCCATAAGCTGGGAAGTTTGAGTTACCTACACTACCTGCACTTAATCTAACTTTCAGGTTACTTAATGTGTTGTCATACTTCTTTAAGAAAGCTTCATCAGATGCGTTCCATGAAAAGCCTACAGCAGGGAAGAAGCCCCACTTTTTATTGGTTCCTAGAGGAGATGCTCCATCATATCTTCCTGAAAGAGAGAAGTTATACTTATGATCGAATGAATAGTTAGCACGACCCAACCAAGAGTTGCGCGTTTGCAACGATTCTCCCGTTCCTGTTGCAGGTCTAGCAGCACCATAGGAAAGGTTATTATATCCAGTACCATCAGATATAAAAGTCTGGGCAGCAGCTATTAAGTTTTCAACCTTTTGATATTGCGTTGTATATCCAGCAAGTAAGTTGAAATAGTTTCTATTTACCTTAAAGTCGTAGGTTAAAGTGTTCTCATTCAGCCAACTCCAATAGTTTATAGTTGCTACAGAACCATAACCAGGTGTTTTACCACTACCGTTACCCGCATTGGTATAGGAAGGGGCATAGTAGTTCAGCTTGGTACTTAGAATGTCTGCCCCGGCGGTAGTTTTAAACTCAAGCCCTTCAATAATCTTATAAACAGCGGAGAAATTTCCCAATACCCTGTTTATTTTAGTTTGGTTGGTGGTTGAAGCAATGTCTTGCAATGGATTATCGGTTTTAGATATCGTATTTACAATGTTGGTTGTTGAATTTAATATTGGTTGAAAGGTTGTATTATAGCTACCATCCTTATTGAAGGCGGTCTGCAATGGATTGGCTATATAAAGCGAAGAAAATGCATTTGTATAAGTGGTAGGGTCATTATAAGAACTACCTGTTACCTTATTTTCAATGGTACTACTACCAAAAATGCTTGAATTGAATTTTAAACGAGAGGATATGTTCTTTTCGTAGTTGAACCTTCCTGAATACCTTTTGAAATCTGTACCAAGTACAATACCATCCTGACTAAAGTAATTACCAGAAAGTGAGTACCTCGATTTTTCATCGCCACCATAAATACTTAACTGGTGGTTTTGAGTAGAGTTGGATTTGATTGCAGCACTTGCCCAATCTTGGGTAACACCTGCTGCTGCCAAAGAATCTATATAAGCTTTGTTAGGCGCAAGAGCCGCTTGAATCGTTGGTGTTGCTTTATATAAGTCATCAAATAGGCTAGCCCATTGTTTACCATTCAAAACATCAACTTTTTTATCTACTTGTTGCGTTCCATAAGATGCAGTATAGTTAACATTATTAGAACCCTTAATTCCTTTTTTAGTAGTGATAATAACCACCCCATTAGCTCCACGGCTACCATAAATAGCAGTTGCCGCAGCATCTTTCAAGATGTCAATTGTTGCAATATCACTAGGATTAATTGTTGCAAGACCATTTGAAGATACCCCAGAAACTGTTGTTCCTGACGATGCAGGCAGATTGACCAGATTGTTGTCATTATAATAGATAAAGCCATCTATAACATACAATGGGTCATTACCAAAACTCAATGAATTACCTCCGCGTATTCTGATACTTGCAGTAGCACCAGGCTGACCAGAACTAGAGGATACTGCAACACCTGCAACTGCTCCTTGCAAGAGATTATCGAATGAAGGCGTAGTACGATTGAAGTTCTCTTTTGGCACAGAGGCAACCGAACCAGTTACGTCCTTCCTTTTTTGTGTTCCATATCCCACTACTACCACATCGTTCAGTTGCGAAGTAGACTCTTTTAAGGTAATAACGACTGGTTTTGCTTCGGTTACTAATACTTCTTCTGTTTCGTAACCTATATAACTTACAATATAAGTAACGGGCACTTTTTGTCCTGTTACAAACTGGAAAAACCCTTTTAAGTCTGTAAAAACTTCATGTGTTGTTCCTTTGATATGAATGGTAGCTCCAGCCAATGGAGACTTATATTTTGCATCTATAACCCTTCCATTTAAGGACAAGTTATTGTTCTGTGCAAATGCTCCTGCCGATATAAACGAGACCAGAAGACTTAAGAAAATGTGCTTGTAAAGTTGTGTTCGATTCATGTTCATTTTTGTTTATGTCTATTTAATAAGTGGACTATTTGTTGATAATCAGATTTTCCTACAATAGAATCAATCTCTATTTCAGTTATACAATAACTTTCTTTGGAGGAGAGAAGACTACTATTAAAAAATGATTGGAAGTAATTTACTCAACTACTTTTGAGATTAATTAAGAAACATACCTAATAGCAACTGGTAACTTACACAGTTAACCAA
>CANGFK010000035.1 GCA_947452925.1 Chitinophagaceae bacterium
AATTCTTTTTGTATGGCATTTGATGCAACTATTATCGAAAAACCTTTGTCTAGCAAAAGCCTAACGATTGAGATACACCTGGTTGTATGACCAAGTCCCCAGTCCAGCGGCGCAATTAGTATTTTTTTGTTGTTAAAATTTTGCATAAAACGGTTTGTACCAATGTTAGAGTGCCTTTATAATTCTACTTTTCGACAAATTAAAAATGAGTATGGGTAAGCGAATAAACCGATTTATTATTTTGTTGTTAATCATTGCTACTGGTTCGGTGTCTTGTAGCGTTTTTTCAAAATCCAAACACGATAAACAGTGTATGTGTCCAGTGAGAATACCAAATAATTAAAGAACTAACATAAACAAATATTTAGAATGAAATCAGGAAATCGAGATTTACTTGTACTCACCAAATATGAAGTTCCAGACCCTGTTGCCATGGAGCGTGAAATAGATTTTCTAGACAAGTTATTGTTCACCGTAGAAAATCTACACACCTTCTGCATTGTAAATGAAATTATAAATGTAAACAAATACAAGATTATCAGAAAGCCACACCTCATTCATCAAATCATCAGAGAGCGAAACATCAAGCCCTTTGTATTTATTTTTAATAAAAACTAATAATAGTTATTTTAAATTTTAGGTTATAAATTCTAAATTGAAAAAGAACCGCCTTTTAACTCAAAATTCAAAATACATAACTCAAAACAATCTCTTCTCTATTCCATTATTTTCTTCCACAACTCAGGCAGTCGTTTCATCCAAACGCCCTCTTTGTATTTTTCACGCGCATCAATAGCAGGAGTACCCCAATAGGTTTTGTTCCCTTCAATACTACGCGTCACACCAGCTTGTCCCATCACCACAGCACCCGATTCTATCGTAATTGTTTTATTCACGCCAACTTGTCCCCATAGTGTTACCCCATCTTCTAACGTGGTAGCACCTGCAATGCCCACCTGCGCTGCTATAATACAATTTTTACCAATCACCACATCATGTCCCACCTGTATCAAATTATCAAGAATACTCCCTTTTCCAATAATGGTAGATGCACTCACGCCCCTGTCAATAGTACAGTTACTGCCAATCTCCACATTGTCTTCTATCACCACATTGCCACAACTATTCATCTTTTTAAACCATACTTCACGGTTCTTTTTGGTATTATAATAAAAAGCATCGCCTCCAATTACGGTTCCTGCCTGTATCACCACATTGTCTCCAATAATGCTGTAATCCATTATGGTTACATTTGGAAAGATGACCGTATTCTTGCCAATCTGCACATGATTGCCAATAAATACATTCGGCATCACCACTGTTCCTTCACCAATAACGGCACTATCGCTAATGCTTTTATTGGAGGGATTGAAAGGACGAAAATGATTGGTAATTGTCTGATACGCCTCAAAAGGGGCATCAACAACCAATAGCGATTTCCCTGCTGGCACTTCCACATCTTTATTGTTGATAATAATAAAAGTAGCTGCACTATGCAAGCATTTGTCATAGTATTTTGGATGATCCACAAATGCCAGATCGCCTGTTTCTACCTTATGAATCTCATTTATTCCAGTTACTTCGGCAGTAGCATCGCCAATTATTTCAGCATTTATTAGGGAAGCAATCCACGACAACGAAACGGGCGAAGGAAATCTCATATCTAAGCTTTTTTGAGCCGTAAAGATAATTGTTGGGATGTATGGGGCTTGATAATTCTTCTATGGTTTTCTGCGAGCTGTGACTTTTGTGAATGATAGTTTGGTAAAAGGAATAGAAGTAAGATTGTTTCCTGATTATCAAATGAACAAACTAACTACAACAGGGTGTTAAATAATTCAGTTCATTTTTAAGAAGTGCTCATAAAAGCTTTTGAGTACTTTTTATTGCTTTTTATCTTATGACGTATGACTTACCACTTACTACTTATGCCTCAGATTGCCTTACGAAATCATTGGAGTAAGTAATCAAAACAATAAAATGCAGGTTTATACTTGCTACTAATTCATTTTCCATTAATTTCACGCCGCAAAAAGATAATCTAAATTATATGGCAGAAGTAATAAAAATGCCCCGTTTAAGCGATACAATGACTGAAGGGGTGATTGCAGCTTGGCACAAGAATGTGGGAGATACTGTGAAAAAAGGAGATGTGCTTGCTGAAATAGAAACAGACAAAGCAACAATGGAATTGGAAAGCTATCAAAATGGGGTATTACTTCATATTGGTACCAAAACAGGAGGAAAGTTACAAGTAGATGATTTATTGGCAATATTGGGTACTGCAGGTGAAGATATCAGTGCATTATTAAGTCCTGCTGCTGCAACAGCCGCTCCTGCCGCATCACCAGCTCCAGCTGCTGCTGCTGAAGAAGCTGCTGCACCAGCTTCAAAAAGTGTGGATGTTTCAGCCTTAGAAGAAGTAGTATTAATGCCTCGCCTGAGTGATACCATGACTGAAGGCGTAATTGCTTCTTGGCAAAAGAATGTGGGCGATACTGTAAAGAAAGGTGAAGTTTTGGCTGAAATAGAAACCGATAAGGCTACAATGGAACTGGAAAGTTACAAAAATGGCAAGCTACTGTATCAAGGTGCTAAGGTTGGCGAAAAAATACAGGTAAATGATTTATTGTGCATTATTGGAGAAGACGGATTTGATGTTGCAGGAACTGTTGCAGCCTTGAAGAATCCGGGTGCTGCTGCTCCAGCTGCTCCTGCCGTTGAAGCAAAACAAGAAGTTGCTCCTGTAGCACCAGTTGCACAAGCTGCACAAGCTGCACAACCAGCAGTTGTAAATGAAGGAAGGATATTTGCATCGCCTTTGGCTAAGAAAGTAGCCGCAGAAAAAGGAATAGACCTTAAATATGTGCAAGGAAGTGGAGACAATGGTAGAATTGTAAAAGAAGATGTAGATAATTACAAACCTACAGCAGCACCAGCAGTTGCTCCGGCCGCTGCACCTGCTAGTTCTAGTTCTGCTGCACCTGCAAAAGCACCAGCTACAGTGTATGGTGTAGAAAGTTTTGATGAAGTTCCTGTTTCTCAAATGCGTAAAGTAATTGCGCGCAGACTAAGTGAAAGCTTGTTTACAGCGCCTCACTTCTTCCTGACCATGAGTGTTGATATGGACGCTGCAATAGCTGCCCGTACCAAAATAAACGAAGGAGCTAAGTCGAAGATTAGCTTTAATGATTTGGTGTTGAAGGCGACAGCAGTTGCATTGAAACTACATCCAAAGATTAACAGTAGCTGGTTGGGAGATAAGATTCGTACAAACTACCACGTAAATATTGGTGTCGCAGTAGCTGTTGAAGATGGACTATTAGTACCGGTTGTTCGGTTTGCAGATACAAAAACACTTAGTCAAATAAATGCAGAAGTTAAAGACTATGCACAAAAAGCTAAGGATAAAAAATTGCAACCTGCAGATTGGGAAGGAAGCACATTCACCATTTCCAATTTAGGGATGTTTGGTATTGACCAGTTTACTGCTATCATCAATCCGCCAGATGCTTGTATCTTGGCTGTGGGTGGTATTTCTCAAGAGCCTGTAGTTAAAAATGGTCAGGTTGTTCCTGGTAATATTATGAAACTAACTTTGAGTTGCGATCACCGCGTTGTTGATGGCGCAACAGGAGCAGCTTTCCTACAAACATTAAAGGGTCTGTTGGAAGAACCAGTCAGAATGTTAGTATAAATAAAAATAAATTACAACATAAACGAAGAAGCCGCACCAATTGGTGCGGCTTCTTCGTTTTAAAAAGTTGTTGAATTATAGAAAGGGAAAAAAGGAGCCATGATGCGTTTGTAATCAAATAAAAAAGCCGCTCCAATCAATGAAGCGGCTTGCTAGAGAAACCATATGGCAAATATTTTTAAGCGCAGACTACTTTTACTTCTGCAGGAACTGTTAGACCCGCAATAATTCTTTCGAAGCTTGCCAACTCTTCCTTCATCTCATCAATGTAGTGTGTTGTTTCATTTTTGATGGATTCTGTAAGGGTATGATAATATTCAATCCCCTTCAACAAATTTTGTTGAAACGTTCTTAACTGTCTACTTTTATTAGCTGTTATCGAGTCTATATTTTTTTCTATTTCTTTTTCTAAATAAGAAACATACATCCTCAATTCGTTCACAAAAAGATTAGAACGTTTTACTGCATTCAGAATATTGATGCGACCATAAATATGATCTACCATTTGTTTTAGTGTAAACACTCCAGAAAAATAGGCAAGATTAGGGCCAGGGCAAACAGCCACCGCCGTAGACATATTCTTTAAAGCAGGTGCAATTCCGTTTTTAAGCAATGGTGCCATACTCAATCCCTCGCACAAACATTCTTTGATGGTCACACTGTCTATTTCGTATTGAAGTTCGTCGGCAGAGAAACCTTCTGCTTGCAGTTGCTTAATTTTCAAGTTCTGATACTTGCGTGAAGCCGTACAGATTGGTGTTTCGGAAAACTCGGTATTTGAGACCAAAAACTTCTTAGTACAAGGGCTTCCTGGTCTGCCGTCTGCAATACGTTTAGCTCTTTGTACTTCGGCTGAAGCCTTACTGAAACTATTAAAAGGAACGCCTAGTGGAGAGATGCCACTCAAAAAGTAATCTTCTGGAGAAGCGGTAGACAGGCTTTGCAATGTTTCATCATCTACGCTTGTTGCTTCGGGAACCAACAAAAATGGACTGCCCCAACCAGTAGCATCTGTTTGGTAGTAGGTAAGCAAAAAGTTGTTTTCATTTGCTGTCCCAATACCCCCTTGAACCGTAACTCGTATGTAAGGTTGTGATTGGAAAGTAGGCAATCCCTTTGCTGCAAGCGCCTGATTGCAAATAGCATACAACTCAGCTTCCAAGCTCTGTTTATTATTTTTAAACTCTTCCAAAATTGGTCCAAGCAACAATCCATCAGTAGCAAATGCGTGTCCGCCACAGTTTAGTCCGCTTTCTATTCTAAATTCAGATACCCAAACGCCCTTCTTGGCCAAAATCTTTCCTTGTGTCAAAGCAGAACGATAATCGCTCACTTTCAAGATAACCGTCTTTGCCAGTTTACCTTGCTCATTAGGAAGGAAATCGGGGAAACTATCTATATAGTTATATAATCTTGGATTATAGCCTGCAGAAAAAACAATAGAAGCGTCGGAATGACTATTGGCAAAGCCCCTCAAAGCGCATAAGGCATCGGAGAATTCATTGGGCAATACCTGACCCTGTTTGTCATAATTGTTTTTGTCCACCTTTGCCATAATGTTTACATCGGCAGCGCCACGAACTATTTTGGAACGCAATTCATTTTGCAAAGCCAGCTTTTTGTCAGCATCCGTTGTGTGCAACATGGTTAGATACAACAGTTTAGCATCGCAATTATCTGGCAATAGTTCAAAGTATTTTACGATGTCGGAACCTTCTTCAAAAGGTTGATTTTTTAAGACTTTCACCTGTTCACCAATAAGGTAATGAACAAGGTTGAGGTAAGCGGTTATTCTTTTTGCGCGGTAATCTTCTACTTCTGTCGAAATTTCTAAGTAAGGGAATCCTGCTTGATTGCAATAAAATTCGCGCATTTGTTCTATGATGCCATCTTCCACGATAGACATTACGGAGGAAATGCCAAAGCGTGCAACTCTTAGTGGTGTATCAATTGTGAAACCCAGCCCCATCACCGGGATATGAAATTGATGCAATGTTTGCTTAATCATGAATGCGTTTAAAAAAAGTGAATAATGAACAAATATAAACTGAAAAAGCTATCCAACTAAAACAGTGACTGCAAAAGTGTCGTAAAGGGGTGGGGGAAAAAATGATTTATATCAGTTTTGGAATGCCTGGGTTGGTGATTTTTGTTCATTTGGGTTGCAAATGGATAAAGAAAGTACCTGACGGCAGGAGTTATAGCGTATCAATAAGCACTTGTCAGCAAAAAAGTTTTAATTCCTCTAACTCATAATTCATATTTCATATTTGTTTTTGGGCGTGCCCCGCAGCACGGGTCGGGCAGAACTTCGTTCGTAACCTTCGTCAAAATAATAATCAATTATTTCTCCTTGCTTATATTCCAATCTTTTTGCCAAGCAGCAAAAAGGATTTTATTGCAATCCCTCACGCGGAATGCGAATACTCAAACTAGTTTGGAAGGGTTACAATTATACTATCCCCCCATTTTTTTAGTGGGCCATAAGTATTAAAGACTACTTTATTTTTATAAAAAAATGTTGATTTAATTGGAGGATTAGAAAATTCAACAGTATTGTTTACAACACCTTCTTCATCAAGAATTTTATCTTTTTGATATGCTTTTTTTGCATCAATCGGTATGAATGAATTATTTGACAACCAAGACATCATTAAATATTTACCCTTCGGGTGAATTACCAAAACATCTGGAAAAAATGTAGAGTCTAGTAAGCTTAAGGATGTATCGAACACTAAAACATAAACTGGACTAAAAATACTATCATCTTTTGACTTAGTGCTATCCTCAATAAATAAACTTGCAGGCACTACCAAACCTAAATTGCTTGAAACAGTATAGCCCAAAGCTCTTTTTATAACTTTACCCTTTACTTTTTCATCTTCCTTAGCTAGCTTGTACAAGAAATAAAAAAGAATTAATGAAACAAAGACTATTGGTAATAGAAACTTTATTTTCATAGTTTGTTACTCTTTTTTAATATTAGTATTCTACTTCTAAATAAATTGCTATTCCATTAGTTATTCGCTTAATAATACTATAGCGTACTCACAAAAATCAAAACAACAGTTATTTAATCAAACACCTCCTACAAATATATAATAGTATCCCTTTCATCACACCCATCCCGACAAAAAACCTTTACAGGGTTAAAAACCCTATAAAGGTTAGTAATCAAAAAATCTCCTTACAGCACTTTCCAAACCCTTGCATCGTCTTTTCGACGAAGGAGAAATCTAATTGCTTTATAAAAAACCGCCTTATCCATAAGTTAGCTATCTCCTAAGATCGATAGGTCGATTCACAGGTTTTCGAGGTGTATTGTGCCAGATTTGTCAACTTTTATAAAAGTTGACAAATCTAATCTTCCCCCAACAAGAATAATAAAACCCCCACTATCCAAACTTATCGCTAACTCTGTGCCTCGGCGGAGGTGATTAGTTACTAAAAAACAGCTCCTCCCACTTGCAAAACCCAATGACAGTATCACTTTCACCAGCTTCTTGAAATAGTAGGGGAGTTGTTTTTCTTCTTCACATACCATTGCTTTAGGTAACTTTCTAAAGCTTTTTATGACTCAAAAAGAGAAAAGGAACTTCCCCCTTTTGCAAAGGGGGATACCGCTTTTTCTTCGGGGATACCCCCTTTTAGCTTGGGGAACACCCCTTTTCTTTTGGGGGATACCGCTTTTTTCTCGGGGGCAACCCCAATTTCCTTGGGGATAACCCCAAAACTCATGGGGGAAACCCCAAACAACAGATTGATTAAACTTTTATTCATTTAAAATTAAAAATTATGGCAGAAGATCACGATTGGGTACCTAAACCCCTAGGAGAATTCAAAGTTTTTGCAGACACATTTTGCTCAGAAGTAGCCACCAACAAAACCGCTTGGGGGCTTGATGTTACAGATTCCGCAGCTATCGTTGGCGAACACACTACTTTTAATGACGACTATGCCCTCTCGTCAGTAAGAAATAATCATACGGCATTGCAAACACAAGCAACGCAGGATGCGCGTGCGCCTCTGGAAGCAAGAATTAGAAAGATGGGTATTCCGATGAAAACAAATAGTTTGATGACCGATGTAGACCGTACTGCTTGCGGCGTGCACAATGATAGCGACGCGCACACGCTGTCTCCGGTGGCAGATGTAGCACCACCCGTGCTGTACGAAAGGGCAGGAGACTTGGGTGGCAACATGGATTTTGGTATCCCCACAGGCGGCGAACCTGCTGGTCAGGATGGGATTTCGGTCACTTTCGGTTTTTATGTAGTGGGTGCAACACCTCCCAAAGAAGCGGATTGTACACAGACCATTATGTACAAGACCAAACGTGGTCATGTGGTTTTTACCGATACCCATTTTGGGATGGCATTTGTTGCTTTTGCCCGCTATTATAATACCCGTGCAGTTTTGGGTACAGTAGCTTTTAAGTTTGAGGGAATAGTGAGCTAAGGGAAGTTGTAAGTGATGAGTTATGAGTTATAAGTCGTAAGGTATAAGCAAAAAGGCACAAGCAAAAAGAAGCCCTTGGAAAATGAATTCCAAGGGCTTCTTTATTAATCATTAAACGTTAATCACTAAACACTAATCACTATGCCTCCGGTGGCTTAGGATTCTCATTATCTCTCCTCGGCTGCTGCGGCTGGTTGTTTTGTGGCGGCCTGTTTCGGGGTTGTCCCCCATTGTTGTTGCCTCCATTGTTGCCATTGTTATTGCCATTATTACCACGAGGTTGTTGCCTGTCTCTGTTGTTATTTTGATTTTGTGGCGGCCGCTGTGGCTGATTATTATCCCTCCTAGGTTGTTGTTGCGGGTTGTTTTGCGGTGGGCGTTGCGGCTGTCCACCTTGGTTATTGCTACGTTGTTGCTGTGGTGGCCCACTTCTTTCGCCCCTGTTTTCATTGCGATTATCTGGTCGTCCACCACCTTGCCTGTTGTCTCTATTCCTATTACGATCGTCGCGGCGTCTTTCTCTCTCCAAAGGTTTTAGGGTAATCTGACCCACCAAGTCGGCATATTCTGGTTCCACCTCTTTTTGTTTGCCATTAGCAGTCAAATCCAAAGGTTCTAAGTCTTCGGGACGGATGCCTTGCATATTCAAACGCTTAATCTCTTTTGCACGCTGAATGGACAATGGATAGTGCTTGCTGCCGCCTTGCAACATGTACCACATGAGATTTTTGAAGATGTCTTTTTTAATTAAGAAGGCATTTCCCTTAGCTGTTTCTAGCGTGTCGGCATTCTCAGGAAATTGTTGAAGTGCATCCAGATACGTATCCAACTCGAAGTTGAGGCAACATTTCAATCGACCGCACTGACCACTCAATTTTGTTTGATTGATGGAAAGATTCTGGTAACGAGCAGCAGTAGTGTTCACACTTTTGAAATCGGTGAGCCAGGTACTACAACAAAGTTCGCGACCACAACTTCCGATGCCACCCATTTTGGCAGCCTCTTGTCTGATGCCAATTTGTTTCATCTCCACTTTCAGCTTGAACTCAGCAGCAAATTGCTTAATCATCTCCCTAAAATCTACGCGGTCATCTGCTGTATAAAAGAAAGTAGCTTTTTTGCCATCAGCCTGAATTTCTATTTCAGAAAGTTTCATCTGCAGCTTCAATTCGATAGCAATTTCTCTGCTTCGCGATAAAATCTTAGCTTCTCTTCCCTTGCTGATATGAAAATTTTCTACATCTCGGTCTATGCTTGGGCGCAATATTTTACGCATCTCGGGATCCTCCTCCTTTACGCCTCTTTTCTTCAATTGCATGCGTACCAATTCGCCAGAAAGGCTCACTTCTCCTACATCAAATCCATTTACACCTTCTACGGTTACATAATCACCTTTCTCAAAAAGATGCAAAGTTGTATTGCGATAAAAGTCTTTTCTACTACCATTTTTAAAGCTCACTTCCACCACTTTACACTGACTTTCTGCATCAGCAAAAGGAAGATTCACCAACCAATCGTGTACATTCATTCTGTTGCAACCGCCTGTGCTACATCCGCCATTGCTTTTGCAGCCGCCCGGTTTTCCTGTTCCACATGATCCACACGCCATATCAATTTTAATTTACAGAGTTATTTTACTACGGTTTTAACTAGCCCATCAATTTCACAAAATGTATTATGAAATGAAGTGCCAATCTCTGAAGAAATGTAATTTGGAAGAGAAAAATGATTAGAGAAGTAGGCAAAGCAAACGAGGGAATGATTTTATTTAATCAAAAAAATGAATAATCCCAACAGTCTATGATGTAATTGCTATATCCAATTTATACCTAAAAGCTCGAGCCAGTGAACAATATATACTACCTATCAATAATTTTCTTTCCGAATCAACCGAATCTTCAACGCCTCCAAAAATAGTGAAATAAGATACAGATAAACAAATTGAATATTTGCGGGAGGAGAAAAGATTTTGTAGAGACGGATTATAATCCATCTTTTTCAAAAATAATAGTTGACATTGCTAACATAAAACCTACTACTTATTACTTAAAACTGTTTTACCTCATGGTAGGAACCACTTTATTTTGCAGAATATGATACATTTTTATGGTCAAAGCTTGAAAAAGCATTTTGCCATTGGCATTCCTTTCTATGTAATAAGACGCTTTGTCCAACTCTTCGATAATGGCTTGCTGCTGGCTGACAGAAGCAATTTTATTTAGCCTGAGGGCGAATTCTTTTTCGGATTCTGCTATCGCAAAAGCGTCGCCTCCTAATATTTTTATACGGATGCTCTGCCCAATCAGGTGATTGAAATAACGGAT
Source organism: Chitinophagaceae bacterium (assembly GCA_947452925.1). GTDB lineage: Bacteria > Bacteroidota > Bacteroidia > Chitinophagales > Chitinophagaceae > Parasediminibacterium. The sequence goes on from CANGFK010000035.1 coordinate 10,480, forward strand.
GAATTGTTTTTGCTTTTCTCTACCCAATTTGCTGATATCCTCCGAAAATTTCACTTGTTTCATCGGTCCACCTCTTAGGGTGCTGTTCAACCACTCCTTCAACAAACTTTGCCAGTCTTCTTCATTATGTTGCAACAGTTGAAGTGCTTCGCGATAATTTCCCTCACATATTGCAGCAACTTGTGCGGCAATTTCAGGTGAGGCGTTTGCTCGTTCTATTAGTGCCGCTTCAATTTCCTTGTTATCTAGGGCGGGTATTTTCACCAACTGACATCGACTTAAAATAGTAGGTAAAATTTGTTCCTCATCTTCTGCAACCAAAATGAAAAGGGTATTGGCAGGAGGCTCTTCTATTAGTTTCAATAGCTTATTTCCCTCCTTACCCAAATATTCAGGCATCCACAATACCAATACTTTATACTCACTTTCAAAGCTTTTCAGGCTAAGCTGCCGCATAATGTCATTGCACTCTTCAGCAGTAATATTGCCCTGTTTGTTTTCGGCACCAATGAACTGAAGCCAGTCATAAACATTGCTATAAGGCGATTCTTTTATGAATTCACGCCACTCGGTGATGTAGTCGCTACTTTTTGGCTTATCGCCCGGCTTTTTGGGAATTACTGGATAAGAGAAATGTAAATCGGGGTGAATCAGTTTCTCGGCTCTTTGAAAGCTTTCCTGATTTTCCAATTCTTCGGGAGAAATAAAACTTGGCTTATTTTCTAATGCAGACATGCCTCCGAACAAATCTTCCACAACAGGAGAGGCTGTTGGCTGGCAAACAACAAACTGGGCAAAAGCCAAAGCAAGGGGTAAGGAACCACTACCCTCTTTACCTAAAAAAAGAAGTGCATGGCTGAGACGATTTTGCTCAACCATTTCTACCAAATGATTTTTTATTGCCTGTTGCCCAACTATATCTTTAAACTGCATCGGGGCGAAGATAACTTCCTGTGGAAATTGTGAAATGGGTTTTTAGCTATTTGTCCAATGTTGTTTAATCAACAACATCTACTATTCCATTTTTGATGGCATACATTGCAAGTCCCATTCTTGAATGTACTTTCAATTTTTCGTACAATGTAGCACGGTAATCATCAACAGTTCGCACACTGATGAACATTTTTTTTGCTATCTGCTCATAATTTAATTCTGTGCAAACAAAAGATAAAAATTCTCGTTCTTTATCATTTAAATCTTTTGGTTCAGCAGGTTGATTGGCCTCATCTTGAAGTCCAGCTACTAGCTTCCAAGAAATATCTTCTGGCAAATAAAAATTTTTGGTCATCACTGTTTCTATCGCTTTCAACAGTTCTGGTGGTTCTGTATTTTTTGAAAGGAATCCTTTTGCACCATTACGCATCATTTTTACAATGCTGCGTTCATCGGTATTCATGGTCAAAGCAATAATTTTTACCTGAGGATAATTTTTATTTACCCACAATGCTGTTTCAAAGCCATCCATTACAGGCATACTAATGTCCAATAATAATATATCGGGAATGACATGGTTTTTTAATTGTTCTTGTACTTGTTCTCCATTTTCAGCATCAAACAATACAGTACAATTTTTGAAAGAAGACACCAATTTTGCAATTGAACTTCGAACCAGTTTATGGTCGTCTGCCAATGCTACGTGTATTTTATTTACTTCAGATGCCATATTATGCGGATATTTTTCTTCTAAATACTTTCTACTCCTCGGGAATTGGCAAAACTAATGAAACAGTTGTTCCCTTTCCTCTTTCACTGTCAATATTAATTGTGGCACCAATCAACTTAGCCCTATTAAACATATTTGTAAGACCAATACCTGTCTCCTTTTTTTGTTTTATGTTGGCATTCACATCAAATCCTATCCCATTATCTTGTATCCTTATGACAAAAAATGTAACATCTTTATCAAAAACGTCAATTTTAATCTCAGATGCTTTAGCGTGTTTGAGGGTATTTTGTAAAGTTTCTTGAAACATCCGAAAGATAAAAGTACTTGTTTGACCATCAAAATAATTATTCCTTACCGAACAATTATAATGCACAGTCAGTGTTTTAATTTTTTTCAATCGCTCTGCTTCCAAAAACAATGAATCGAGTAATCCAATCTGAAGTATTCTGTCTGTATGAAGACTGTGGGAAAGCTGAGCAATGTCTTTAATAATATTATTTATCTCTTGTTTACTTTCCTTTAATATTTCGGAATTGGGGTCTTCGGTCGCAATTGGAAAAAAGTCAAGTGATGTATATACAACCAGAAGTTGGTGCTTTATATTGTCATGAAGCTCTTGGCCAATTTGTTTCATGGTACTCTCTTGCATTTCCAATTGGCTGTTGAGTAACTCTTTCTGGTATTGTTCTTTTAAATTGACTATTTCACGTTCTTGTTTATGCTGTCGTCGTTGATAAAAATATAAGATGGCAATGATAAACCCTACTAAAAGCAACCCAATGATTCCTCCAATAGCTATGACGAAAATAATCTCCTGATTTGAATCTTGCATATGAAAGCGATACAAAAAAGTGAATATAGAATAAAATTCATTAACGAACATACAATTCCTATCACATTTCCAAGTGCTACAGGAAAATTCTTCATCAAATTAACAGAAACATACAACGGAAAGCTAACGCTGTAGTAAAAAAGTAGTCCACTGACTATCCAAAAACCAGGCTCTTTTGCCAATCTGATGGCATGCTGAGTCTGAAACAATTCGAAAAAATAATAAATGGAAAGAAAAATAATAATGAGGCAACCAATTGAATAGGTAAGTGAATGAAAGTTATTAAATCCTTGTATTAAGAATATATTTATGACAACTAAAAGGGGAAATGCAACAAGTAGAATAGAACATATCCTCTTAATCAATGGATTCACAATTACACACTTAAATACCCAGATATAAAAGCAGAACTCAAAAGTACTCAAGGCGTTTACAATGGGAATTGTGTGAATGTGATTATTGGCAAGATAAGTTGTTAGTAATGAAACGGAAATATCAACAGCTAAAAAAGGCGAAAAAGCCCTGAGGTATATTGAAGCATTTTTTTTAATAACTAACAAGATGGAAAAAACAAACGATACTATTGCAGCAAAAAAATAAATCGAGTCAAAAAAATCAAGTACATTTTTCAAGATGAATAAAGTTTTGTGCGAGATTAAATAAAAAAACCTCCCGAAGGAGGTTTTTTATATAAAATTTTGGTCTAATTCTAAACTATCATCATTCCTCCATCAGCAGTATCAACTAGTGTAATACCAACCTCTGGAGAATAAATATCTGGATCTGTGGTAATTTTCACTCCGCAACGAGGAGGGCAAATAGCACCACCAATGTTGCAAATCAATTTGTTTGCGCCATCCGTATCTCTCACATATATATCTTTATTAGCTACACCACCATACAAACCATCTTTTTGCTTAGTTGCTACCATTACCAATGTTTGTCTTTCTGCATAATCAGGCTCTTCTTGATTGTCTGCATCATAGGCACCAAAATAGAATTTAACACCATCGCCACCATGTTTCTTTGCTTGCTCCAAAAAACCTTCTAGTTCTTCAATGCTCCACCATGCACTCAAACTGTCTTCCTTACCAATTTTTTCGCTGTTTTGTA
>CANGFK010000036.1 GCA_947452925.1 Chitinophagaceae bacterium
GATAAATATAAATCAGGAGAGAATTGCGGACTTTTTGGATTACGTAAAATTGGAAAGACTTCAGTTATGTTCGCCTTAAAACGATATTTAATTTTAAGAAATGAAATACCCGTATTTATTGACTGCCAAGAGCCATCATTTCATATAAGAAGATGGTTTGAATGTTTACAATTCCTAATTCAAACTCTAATTGAAAATATAAACCAAAATTCAGATTCAAATATTAACATTGAAACAAATCAAATCTATGATGAGAAGAATGCAACTATTTATTTTCAAGAGGACTTACTAAAAGTTTATTCTGAAATAAACCAAACTAGGATACTTTTCATTTTTGATGAAATTGAAAATATCACTTTTGAGATTTCACCAACACAACATTGGAATGATGGAAAAGATTTTATCTTGTTTTGGCAATCAATCAGGTCAATTTATCAGAAACATCCATACTTATTCTCTTTTATTATTGCTGGGGTTAATCCAAAAGCAGTTGAAACACCAATCATTAATGATTTTGATAACCCTATCTATAGAATGATTACTCCTTCGTACTTAAAATTTTTTTCAAATAAGAACGTAAGCGAAATGGTAAGTATGATTGGTAATTATATGGGACTTGACTTTGATGAGGAAATATTTACATACTTAACAGAAGATTTTGGTGGTCACCCCTTTCTTATAAGGCAAGTATGTTCAAAGATACATCAAGAAATAACCAAAAATAGACCAGCTCCGGTTTCAAAATACTACTATCAGGAGAACAAAGAAAGTTTCGAGAAACATTTAAATGATTACATAGAGCTAATAATTGAGGTCTTGAGAAGATGGTATCCTAAGGAATACGAACTGATTGAGCTTTTAGCCGTTGAGGATTTTAATTCATTTGAGAAAGCATTAAATAAAAGTGATAAACTAATCGAGCATCTACTAGGATATAATATAATTGAAAAATCAGGAAATAAATATTACATTAGAATAACAGCTGTAAAAAAATATCTAATTGAAAATACTCGAATAATAAAAACGGTTTCTAAAATTGAAGATAAATGGAAGTTAGTTACTGAAAAAAGAAACAAACTCGAATTATCTTTAAAAAAAGCAATAAAATTTACTTTAAAATTAAAATTTGGTTCAGTTAAAGGAAAAGATGACTTTTTAAAGATTGTAAGTTCTTCGGAAAATAGAAAAGAAAAATTAATCTCATTATCATTTGAAGAACTATTCACAGATAGCGCTGAAATTTACTTTGAAGACTTGAGGAAGTATATTTCAAACAATTGGTCAGACTTTGAAAAAGTATACAATGACAAGCAATTATTCGACATTTACATGCCTATAATTAATAAACATAGAATTGACGCACATGCAAAAGATATCGATGAACAAACATTAAACATCTTGTTACTCGCAATTGAATGGGTTTATTCAAGAACACAGGCATTAATTGACTAAATGCTTAGCTGTTGCTCGTCAAAAATGGCCATTTGTTCAATGTAGGTCTTGGTCTTGCTTCAATAGTCTATGTATGCCTTGGTCCCAACTAGCTAATAAATCTCTTATTCTAGTTCATGACTCTGTCAAGGACTAGATGCAACTTAATCTCGAATATATAGAGTCTGTAAACTATTTATAAAACACCCACATCCTGACTTCTTCGAGAGAGGAGAAGAGCGAATGGGTTTGCGGATAGTGAGAAATAAATTGTATTGGCAGATTGTATCCTCCTCGCGATAGAGTAGACAAAAGGCTTAATATGTATTATCTGCCTATCCTTTTAAACCATTTATCATTCAGATTATCAACATATAAATTAATAGTATGAAAAATCTTATTGTTTCTCTTGCTCTCCTTGTTTTTGTGTTTCAGTCTGTTTCTATAAATGCCCAAGCGAAACCTTATTCTATTGAATATGTAAAGCGTTTTGAGGATGTCAACCACCCCCACATAGCCTATTGGTTTATCTCTAAGGATATGCTCGATCTGAAAAATTCAATCCCAATCTTGGATAAGTTGGCAGATAGCAGTCAGTTCAATATGCTGTTTCTCACCGCGCGTGATGGCGTTTCTTTTTATCATACAGAAAAGTTGCACGATTTCTTTGCTGCCATTGTGAAACATGCACATGAACGCAACATCAAAATTGGTTTGCAATTGTGGGAGGATAGGCTGAATCCAATTGCGATTGAAAATACGGAAAGGGAAATAAGTGAAGGCGAAGTGATACTGGATGAAGGAGGAAAGGCAATTTATACAGGTAAAGCAAAGCATATCCGCAAAGGCGCTGAGCCCATCAAGAGTGATGTATTAAAAGTATTTGCTTTTAAAAAGAAAGCAGAGGGTTTTTATGAAGAGGAAACTTTGAAGGATATCACCAATCAATGTAGTTTCACCCCTAAAGATGCTACCACTGTTGATGTAACTATTAATGCAGGCGAGGCGTTGAATGGATTCACCGCTTATGTCCTTACCCAACACTATTATAAGTTTTGTAGCAACCATAGTCCCGAGGCAAGCAACAGATTTGTACGTTGTTTAAAAGCCTATTCCGACATTCCTTTTGATGGAGTGGGGCTGGATGAATATACCAATTTGAGGGTGAGTACGCTATGGGAATTAGCAAAGACAAAAGAGGTTTTTAGAGAACGTGCTTATTCATTGGATATGGCAAAGCATTTTGAAGCTAAGTATAAAATGGATTTGGGAAATACACTCTTTACGATGCGTTATGCTCCTGAAGGGAAACCTGCAAAGAGGGCAGTAGCCATCAACCTTTATATGGATGAGTTACGTAATGGAACACTAGAAGTGGAAAATGAAGTTTATGCGGCAGCAAAGAAAATATTTGGTAAGAATGAATTTGCTGGTTTGCCTGCTACCCACCACAATAACTTGAATGGTGATGAGATTTGGGCAACAGGATTGAATTGGTGGAGGATACCAAGAGAATATGGACAAACAGACGAGCTGACGCCTACTGCTACCCAACTTGGCATTGCAAAAGGGTACAAGGAAAATGTGTTGTATAATATGTACTATAATAAAAGCATTGAGAACATAGCGAATAAAGCCACTGATGACTTACGCTATGGGATACGCACACACTATCATGCCATCAATGATGTGCAAGGATGGGGTGCACCAATCAGTAGAACAGATGTGTTGAAAGCCATCAATCCCATAGAAAATTGCGCAACCTTATTGAACCGTTTCAATCCATCGTTGCCAGAAACCAATTTGCTGATTGTGTTTGGGATGCAAGCTTTGGCAAACTGGTATCCAAATGAAAGAGAGAGGGGGACGATGGATATAAATGATAAGCTACAGATAGAAGAGAAAGCAACAGAAGTTTGGAATGCGGGCTACAGAAATGCCCTTGTCCCTACCGATTATATCGAAAACAAAACACTGAAAATAAATGCTAATGGCAAGGCAGAAATGAATGGACACACCTTTGATGCTATCTTGTTTCTGTATCCTGAATATTCAAAAGAAAGCACTATTCAGTTCTTAGAAAGTTATGTGGCAAGAGGCGGTAAACTGATGCTAAGTGGAACTGCAACAACAGATTTTATGGGCAATGATGTGACCAATAGATTTAAGAAGATTGCAGGAAAAGCCGTTGCAACAACTTATTCCATTAATGACTTAGCCAAGTTGGGTTTGCAAAAGAATGCCGTTGAAAATGGGTGTAAGAATGAGGATGGCAGTTATGTATTCTCGGATTATAATTCGCTTAAAACCAATCAGCCAACTATATTTTCGGTAACTATTGATGGGGACAATTATACAGGAACTTACGTTGGGATGGCAGCAATTGCTGCCGACAAGAAAGTGGGTATCAAGAAGTTTGCTGCTACAGGCTTCGCCGTGTTGAAGAAGAATGATAAAGTGATATTACATTTTACCCAGCCAACAGATGTATTAATAGAAGGAAATAAACTGGTGATTGCTGATGAAACTAGGACGCTGAAACCAAGTGAGAATTAGTTTGTTGGTATTGACTAACCCAAGTAGTGTACAAACGATGGGTTACAATGAGTTATAGATAAGCTATTGATCGAACTTGTAGTTTATTATTAAAACTGTAATTCCGAGGGATACCAGTGGGGATATTCAGTTTCAAAATATCTTCTTTACCAATTTTCTCCAGATACATCACCAATGCGCGTAAGCTATTGCCATGTGCCACTACCAATATGTTTTTACCTTCCAACAGTTCGGGTTCTATTTCAGATTTGTAAAAAGGAATGGTTCTGTTGTAAGTATCTTTTAAGCTCTCTCCACCGGGTGGACGCACGTCATAGCTTCTTCTCCAGATAAGCACTTGCGCCTCTCCAAACTTTTCTGCAGTTTCGGCTTTGTTCAAGCCTTGCAGTTCTCCATACCTCCTTTCATTCAGTGCCTTGTTTCGTTTGATGGGTATGGTGGTTTGCTCTATTTCTTTTAAGATTATCTGTAATGATTCTTCTGCCCTTGCCAACATAGAGGTGTAAGCAAAATCATAGTGATATCCTTTTATCTTCTTGCCAGCTTGTACTGCTTCTTCTTTTCCCAATGGAGTTAGGGGTACATCGGCATCACCAGTAAAGCGATTCTCTAGATTGTAAGTAGATTGTCCGTGTCTGATTAATGTAAGTAGCATATTCGTTGATTGTACATTAAGAAAGAATATTTGTATATCTCTTGTAGAATTAGACTGGTTAGTAACGGTTAATATATGATTGGGGTGTTAGGCGAAACTTGCTGAATGCGCTTTAAATTAGAAAGTATCTAAATTAAATCGGTTTTGACAAGTTGCACCTAACACACCAATCATTGACTATGTTATGCTGGCTGCTTTTTTACGATCGCTCCATAGTGGCATCATACTCACCACGACGGGCAGCATAGTTGCACTTGGCACGATGGAATAATTCTGCTTGCGCTTCCTCTACATTGTACCTATTCCCTTGCCAGGTTTCCAAAGCGGGTTGCTGAATGGCACGTGAGAAGGAAAACGTCAATGCCCAAGGCAATTTGCCTTTGAAACGTGTATTCATGGCATTGAGTCGGGCAGATGCCAATTGATAAGATTGTCCCCCAGACAAAAAAGCAATACCAGGGACGTTTGCAGGCACGGATTGCAATAAGAAGTTTACAGTAGCATCTGCCACTTCCTCAATGCTTTCCTGAATGGTACAATCCAATCCGGGCAGAATCATATTTGGCTTTAGGATGATCCCTTCCAACGCAACATGGTGCAGGTTCAGTTGATTGAAAACAGCATGAAGCACTTCTGTGGTGAGCTCAAGACAACGGTCGATGGTATGGTCTCCTTCCATCATTACTTCTGGTTCAACAATTGGCACCAATCCTGCTTCCTGACACAGGATTGCGTAATTTGCTAATGCTTTTGCATTTGCCTCAATACAATCTTTGCTGGGAATCCCTTTGCCAATAATAATTTCACCTCTCCATTTAGCAAAGCGGGCACCAAGCTTAACATACTCTTCCAAACGTTCTGCTAATCCATCCAGACCCTCAGCTATTTTTTCTCCGGGATGACTTTTAAAGTCTACTTCCCCAGCATCTACTTTGATACCTGGAATAATGCCTGCATCCGTGATAACTTTAATAAACGGTGTGCCGTCTTTCTTGGTTTGTCTGATTGTTTCGTCGCAAAGAATTACCCCACTAATGAATTGACTTAATCGAGGAGTTGTGATAAGTAGTTCTCTATAATCTCTTCTTGCTTTTTCTGTCTGGGGAATTCCTAAGGCAGCAAACCTCTTATTGCAGCTGGCAGTGCTTTCATCCATTGCAAGTAGGCCTTTGTTGTCGGCTACCATTGCTTTTGCGGTGTCGGTAATCTTAAGTATGTCCATTTTCCCTTTTTATGTTGAACGCAAAGGTGTGTTGGAAGCATAGTGGGAATGTTACACAATTGTAGATAGTATTTATAAAATTCCCACATTTAAGAGAGAGTGTATGTATGATGGTGATTGAGAATATAGCAATGTCATTAAGTTTAGAGAAAAGAAAGCATTAACCGCAGAGCCCACAGAGCAATTGGCACAGAGGGACGCAGAGGTGATGTGTGATTCTTAACTTAAAGATGGTTTCTGAAGAATTGTTAATCGCTTAATCGCATAAATAGTAGGAGCCGGGTATACCTTTGGTGAAATAATTATCCCCTCTCATGCAAAAGATAATAACAGTTACACTCAATCCGTCTTTGGATAAGGGCACGTCGGTTGACAGGATAGTGCCAGAAAAGAAATTGCAATGCACCATCCCCACACTCGAACCCGGTGGTGGTGGCATCAACGTATCTCGTGCACTCGACCATCTGGGGTGCAAATCATTGGCTTTGTATCTGTGTGGTGGTTATACAGGGGAACAATTTGAGAAAATGATGGGTGAAACCGGTATTGAGTCCGTTGCTTTTGATATTGCACAGGATACACGCGAAAACTTGATTGTGGTGGATGCTTCCAGCCATGCCCAATATCGGTTTGGAATGCAAGGACCCACACTATCCGAAAAAGATTGGCAACAGCCATTGATTTTTCTTCAGAATAATACCGGATATGAGTATGTTGTAGCCAGTGGTAGTTTGCCGCCGGGTGTACCCCTGGATTTCTTTGCCAGAATGGCTGCCATTGTAGAAAAGAAAGGAGCAAAATTAATAATAGATACATCTGGTGAAGCGCTGAAGCATGCCGTAAAAGAAGGGGTGTTTTTGATAAAACCCAACCTGGCAGAGTTAAGTTACCTGCATGGGGTTGATGAATTGAAAGGCGATGAAATAGTTTCGGCTGCACGCGCCATTATAAATAATGGGGGGAGTCAGATAGTTGTTGTTTCTTTAGGTGCGAAGGGCGCGCTACTGATAACAAAAGATGAAACCATACAAATTCCTTCTCCTTTGGTTGAAGTAAAAAGTACAGTTGGTGCTGGTGACAGTATGGTAGCAGGAATTGTGTTGGGCATAGAAAGGGGGTATAGTTGGAAACAAGTTCTGGCATTGGGCATTGCATGTGGTACCGCTGCTACCATGAATTCGGGCACTGCTTTGTGTAGTGAAGAAGACGTGGCACGATTATACACGTACCTGCAGAATGAAAAGTCTTAAAATGTCATTTATGCAACAGCTATCTATTAAAAAAAGACTTCTTACGCTTCCATTGTTTTTGCTGTTCTTTACTATTCCTAGTTTCTTAAAGATTAAGAAGGATAAAATAATGGTCATTGCCGAAAAGGAGAGCCTCTATAAACAGTTGCATTTGTCGGAGTTTGGTCTTTCACAAGTTATCTTCGACAAGGCCATGGCTGGCTGGAATGTTATGATTGCAAAAAAACAACTCACAAACTCAAGCTTGCTCTCAATTGTCGATTTCTCTCAATCTTCTAATACTAAAAGACTTTATGTCATAGATGTCGACAGAAAAGTATTGTTGTTGAACACTTATGTGGCACACGGTCGCAATTCTGGCGGAGAGTATGCCACCTATTTTGGGAATAAAGTAAATTCTTTCAAATCTAGTCTCGGGTTTTATATAACAGGTGAAACCTATCAAGGGAATCATGGTTTGTCATTGCGGCTAAAAGGGGTGGAGAAGGGTATAAATGATGATGCAGAAGAGAGGGGTATTGTGTTGCACGGTGCTCCTTATGTAAGTGAAGCATTCATCAAACAATGTGGTCGTTTAGGACGTAGCCAGGGATGCCCTGCAGTACCACAGGAGCTTTGCAAGGAAATAATAGGTTACATCAAGCAAGGATCATGTTTTTATATGTACTACCCAGATGAAAATTATCTGAAACACACTTTACTTGGATAATCCAAAATCAGGCAATAAGTGTCTTCTTAGTACTCTGTTGGTTCTCCAGAACTAGTTTTATTTCTTCCCTAATATATCTTCGCTTGTGCGGTATCAATGCGTATTTCGCAATACATTCGTGACCATCAAATGAACGATAGTGCCTATATGAAAAAGAGTTTACTATTAATTGGGGGATTACTATCCGCCGTCATGGGCTTTTCGCAACATAACCTGGTGCAATATGTAGATACCAGAATCGGTGCAAACAGTGTACGAGCCAGCAATTGTGTCATCGGTCCGACGTTACCTTTTGGTTGCATCAATCCCTCTCCACAAAGTGCTCCTTGCAGGAACACATCGGGCTATGATCCCAAGATGCCTGTCCGTGGGTTCGGTCAGCTTCACGTTAGTGGAACGGGAGGTGCTGGTAAGTATGGTCATTTCTTGGTTTCTCCACAAACAGGGTTCGCTGTTGGCGTAGATGACCATTACTCGCCCATGAATCCTGAGTACACACAAGCCTATTATTTCAAGGCATTATTAAACAGGTATCAGGTAATAACCGAGATTTCTCCCACCAAACATTGTGCATTATATCGGTTTACTTTTCCTGCAACAGACAGCGCTAGCATTGTTTGGGATGCTACGCAAAGTGTTACAATTGATATTTTAAAAAGAGAAGCTGAAATAGTGGATAATACAATAGCCATTGACGCTGAAAATAGAAAGATTAAGGCAATGATCCGCTTCAAAGGGGGATGGGGAGGCAAGGAACCTTATTACCTGTATATGGTGGCAGCGTATGATAAGCAAGCAGTGTCTTCTGGTTTGTGGAGAGATAAGGAAATTCTGTTGGGGTCGGGTACAATCAGCAGAGAAAAGATTGCTAATCAGCGGATTGGTAGTTATTGTCTTTTCAATACAAAAAAAGACCAGCAAGTGCTGATGAAAGTAGCTATCTCCTATGCAAGTTTTGATAATGCCGAACGCTTTCTGCAGGATGAAATCAGTGGCTGGGACTTTGAAAAGATAAAGACTGCTGCAATGAATGTTTGGGAAAAGCAGCTGAAAAAAATACAAGTTGAGGCTAAAACTGACGAACAAAAGAAGATTTTCTACACCGCTATGTATCATTCTATGGTGATGCCTAGGGATAAAACGGGGGATAATCCTAACTGGAAATCGAACCAGCCCTATTGGGATGACCACTATGCCAACTGGGATACCTGGCGCACGCTCTATCCCTTGCATACACTGATTAATAAAGACATGGTGAGGGGAACTGTATTGTCTTATCTGGATAGATTTAAGCACAACGGACAGGTGAAAGATGCCTTTATTGCAGGTATTGATATGGTTAATGAACAAGGCGGCAATGACATTGATAACATCATTGCAGATGCTTACCTCAAAGGGATTAAGGGCATTGATTGGGAGGAAGCTTACAAACTGTTGAAACACCATGCCGATAATGACCGTATCTGTTACAGCAGCACCGGTACGATAGATAAAAAGAAGTTTTCAAGCGAGTATTTACAACAGGGATGGGTTTCACGAAGCTGGTCAAACGCCTCTTCTGCAACGCTAGAGTTTGCTTATAATGATTTCTGTATAGCCGAAGTAGCTAAGGGCTTGGGCAAGAAAGACGACGAAAACAAGTACCGATTGAGGAGTAATAACTGGGAACATCTGTGGGATTCTTCAAGAACAGATAAGAACTACAAAGGCTTCATTGGGATAAAGGATTCGGCAGGCAATTTCACAGACTTCAATCCTGCACAGGTATATGGCTCCTGGAAGTTTCCTTTTTATGAAGGTAGCTCGTGGACGTACAGCTATTTTGTACCGCACAACTATCCTCGCTTGATACAGTTGATGGGCGGAGAAGCTGCATTTGCAGAGCGATTAGATTTCGCACTGAAACACAACTTGATAGACTATGGCAACGAGCCTTCCTTTGTTGCGTTGAGGGCTTTTTGTCATGCACATCGTCCCGACCTTGCTAGCTATTGGATTCGTTTTGCGACTAATAAAAACTATGATTTATCTGGTGTAACGGGTAATGATGATAGTGGAGCCATGTCCTCCTGGTATATCTTTTCTGTATTGGGATTCTTTCCAAATGCTGGTCAGGATATCTATTACCTCAATGCGCCACTGTTTGAGCAATCAATGATTGACTTAGGTAATGGTAAAAAACTCACCATCATTGCAAAGAAAGCTTCTGAGAAGAATGTATATATTAAGTCCTGCAAGATAAATGGCAAGCAGTGGGAGAGTCCAATCTTCAAAAACAGTATGATTGCCAATGGCGGAACGATAGAGATGGAGTTGAGTGAATCCCCAACAGATTGGGGAAGAAAGTAGGGTTTGACTAAAGATTATAAAGTCATGAAATAACCTAGTTTAAATGTGGTTTACATATACCCTACCTTATCAGCACACTCGTTCCTTTCAATGTCATAGGCTTCCTTCCCACAGGTGTGTAGTTGAGGATCCAGACATAAGTGCCTGCATCTTGAGGCACGCCATTAATCATACCATTCCAGCCGTTGTCTAGCTGATGAGTTTCGAAGACAAGCTGACCGTATCTGTTATACACCCTAAAGCTTACAGTCTGTATCGATATTCCTCCTCCATAAGGTTTTAATACGGTAGTGTATCCTGTAGTACCGCTTTTGAGAGGCACAAATGCAGTGGGTACATACAACGTATCGCAGTTAGCATCTCTTGCACCCAATGCAATGATTTCATTGGGCAATGTTTCTACTTTACAACCTGCCCTGTTGTAGATGGTAAAAGAATAAGAACCTATCGGGAGATTGGAAAATGTATAGGGTAAACTATACTTAATACCTTGGTAGGCCACTTGATAGGGACTTTCTTTTCCGCCGATATAATCAAATGGTATACTGCCGCCACCTGCACTTTCACAGTTGGCATTGATAGGAATTGGGTATACGTTTATTGGTTCTCCCAATACATCCACCTTATGAGAAACGGACGCACTACATCCTGCCGTGTCGTTATAGTTGATGGTTACATAGCCAGTATCCAATCCTAATACATAGCCACTTGCTTTATCTACGGTGGCAATCGAGGTGTTTTGACTACTCCATACACCACCTTTAGTAACATCTTTCAACAGGATACTATCATTGATGCAAACAACCGTATCACCAACTATGGGCGGGAAGGTTACAGGCTGAGTAATAGTTAGTACTAGTGTTGCGGTGCTATCACAACCTACACTATTGGTTAGATGTGCAGCATAAGTTCCTGCTGAGCTGTAGTTCTTTCCATTGAAGGTGTATGATTTGCCAGGACAGATACTTTTGTTGGTTGTAGAACTGCTGGTATCTTTTATATACAATACCAATGTAGCCGCACTATCACAACCTGCGCTATTGGTAAGGTGTGTTATGTAGCTACCTGCCTTGCTGTACATTGTGCCGTTGAAAGTAAAAGTACTACCCTGACATATACTTTGGGTAGTGGTGGAAGAAGTAGGCTTTAAATAAGTAAACCCAGCCAAACTAGCAGTGCCATTTGGTGTGGTGACTGTCAGCTTCCCACTTGCACCACTATCTACCACAGCGGCAATGGTCGTGTCATTGAGCACTGTGAATGACTTGCAAACTATACCCCCAAAAGTTACAGCCCTAACACCTGTAAAACCTGTGCCTCTGATGGTATCTATTGTGTTGGGGCAAGCAGCTATTTTGAATGAAGAGATGGTAGGTGGGGGTGGGGGTGCACAAGGAGTTGGTACATTCACAATAAAATTGCCTAAGGGATAAGGTTGACTCCCAACAGATACAGTCCCCTCTATGGCATCGGTAAGTGCATTAACAATAGTCACACTATTATCGCCACTATTGATTACATAAATCTTAGTTCCATCAGGGCTGATACTTAACCCGGAAGGAACAGTGCCTGCCTTAATAGTGCCAATTACTTGATTCGTTGCGGTATTGATTATGCTAACACTATTGCTAGATTGATTAGCCACATAAACCCTAGTCCCTTGCGGGTTCACACATGATCCACTCGGGCTTACACCTACCCCCACAGTTGCAACTACACTATTGGTAGCAGTACTGATGATACTAACTGTACCATCAGTGAAATTTGTGACATAGACCATCGAGCCATCGGGACTGATACCAATGGAAGTAGGCAAATGCCCCACCGCTATTGTAGCAATAATGGTATTGGTAGCTGTATTGAAAACGCTTGCAGCATTATCGCCTGTATTGGTCACATATACCTTGGCGCCATCCGGGGAAACACAGATTCCAGCGGGACCATTACCTGCATTAATCGTTGCTTTAACCACATTGGTTGCCGTATTGACAACACTAATTGTATTGCTTTTATTGTTGGCAACATACAAAGTAGCCCCGTCTGGACTCATGCACATTCCATCAGGCGAATCACCCACCGCAATTGTAGCAGTTATTAGGTTAGTAACAGTATTGATAACGCTTACCCTCTTACTCTGAATATTGGTTACATATCCCTTGGTGCCATCGGGCGTGAAGCAGATGCCAGATGGCATGTCACCAATCTTAATGGTGGCAATTACTTTATTTGTTATCGTATTAATTACACTTACGGTACTGTCCCCCACGTTAGGAATGTACGCATACGCTGTATGCCCCAAGCCAAAAGTAAACACACTATCGCTAGTGGCAGTTCCATCAGGACAGATAACAGCAATCTTGCCTGTAGTGCCTTTGCTGATGTAGGCAGTAATACTACTTGAATCATTCACTGTAAAAGAATCTACTGCTGTGCCGCCAACAGTTACTTTAGTAGCACCTGTAAAGTTTGCACCGGTAATAAAAACAGGGATACTTGTATTTGGGCAAGTGCCGTTGGGGGTGAAAGAGAGGATGGTTGGGGAGGGTGAGCCGAAGGTTACCTTTCGTATTCTGTTGTTACCTAAATCACTTATATACATATTTCCAGACCTATCAAATACTGCATCTATTGGGTAATTTAGATTTGCTAAAGTAGCCAACCCATTATCGCCACCATTCCCTTGTATTCCATTTCCAACAATTGTAGTAATTATCCCATTTTTATCAACTTTTCGAACTCGATGGTTAAAATAATCAATAATAATCAGATTACCTGCGCTATCTATTGTCAACCCTCTTGGGTTATTAATTTGAGCCTTGTTAGCTTGTCCACCATCTCCAAGATATCCGGCAATACCAGTACCAACAACCGTCGTAATGATACCACTATTATCAATTTTTCGTATTTGATTACCACTTGCAATAAATATATTTCCATAAGCATCAATGTCAATAGCTATTGGTGCAAACAATTCAGCACTAATTGCATTGTTCCCATCGCCACTATTACCATCAATCCCAGTGCCAGCAATTGTGGTTATAATACCATTCGTATCTACTTTTCTGATGACAGAGTTTCCCCCATCAGCTATAAACAGATTCCCCCGAGTATCAAACTTAATATCGTAAGGCTGTCGTAGTTGTGCAAGGTTGGCAAGTCCACCATCACCACTATAACCACTTATCCCTGTACCAACAACTGTAGATACTATACCATTTTTATCTACTTTTCTTATACAACTATTATAATGGTCTACAATATACATATTCCCAAGCTTGTCAAAAGCTAAACCACAAGCATCTGTAAATTCTGCAAGTGATGCTTGACCCCCATCGCCGCTATTACCCCCACCCCAACCAATTGAAGGTTGATAACCATCACCTGCTACAGTAGTGATCATCCCTTTTTTATCTATCTTTCTTATACGATTAGAAAAATCAGCATAATAAAGATTATCAGCAGAATCAAATGCTAAAGAATAAGGTTTATTTATTTCTGCAGAAATTGCTGGGATACCATCACCGTTGAAACCTTCCTTTCCATTACCAGCAACAGTAGTAATTATTTGAGCCGAAGAAACATTGGCAAACAAACAAAGGACAACAAGGATTTTAATAAAAGCTTTCATTTCTATATTGATAATTGACTGGTATTAATTGATTTGTAATTGCAATAATAAGCTATAATGGCAAATGAAAGAAAGTTGTTGGTACAATCAATTCTCTAATAACTACTGCCTGTCAATAAATACTCTGAAGAAATAATGGGTAAAATAAGACGGGGCATTTGGAAACTACCCGAAAATGAACGGATTTAGGTGTCCCCGATTTCGGGGA
>CANGFK010000037.1 GCA_947452925.1 Chitinophagaceae bacterium
CACCCGGCATAACCATTTCAGTACCTTCTGCAAGTGTACATTCTCCAGTTACGTCAGTTGTACGGAAGTAGAACTGAGGACGGTATTTGTTAAAGAATGGAGTATGACGACCACCTTCATCTTTAGAAAGTACGTAAACCTCACCTTTAAATTCAGTGTGTGGAGTGATAGACTTAGGTTTGCAAATAACCATACCGCGACGGATTTGGCTCTTTTCAATACCACGCAACAACAAACCAGCGTTGTCACCTGCTTGACCTTCATCCAACAATTTCTTAAACATTTCAACACCTGTAACAGTTGAAGTCAATGGAGTTTCTATCAAACCAACGATTTCTACAGCTTCACCAACTTTGATGATACCACGCTCGATACGACCAGTAGCAACTGTACCACGACCAGTAATAGAGAATACATCCTCAACACTCATCAAGAAAGGTAAATCAACCGGACGAGGAGGCAAAGGAATGTAGCTATCAACAGCAGCCATCAATTCTTCGATTTTAGCAACCCATTGTGGATCTTCAGCCATTGCACCAGTTGCAGAACCTTGTATGATTGGTGTATTGTCGCCATCGAAACCATTCTTAGTCAACAATTCACGAATTTCCATTTCAACCAATTCCAACAATTCAGGATCATCAACAAGATCAACCTTGTTCATGAAGACTACCATGCTAGGAACACCTACCTGACGAGCCAACAAGATATGCTCTCTAGTTTGAGGCATAGGACCATCTGTAGAAGCTACAACCAATATAGCACCATCCATCTGAGCAGCACCAGTAATCATGTTTTTCACATAGTCAGCGTGACCAGGACAGTCAACGTGTGCATAGTGACGATTAGCAGTTTGATACTCAACGTGAGCAGTATTGATAGTGATACCTCTTTCTCTTTCTTCAGGAGCACCATCGATTTCATCATATTTCTTTGCGATGTTACCCATACCTTTTTTAGAAAGGATCATTGTGATAGCAGCAGTCAAAGTAGTTTTACCATGATCCACGTGTCCAATTGTACCAATGTTTACGTGGGGTTTATCCCGTTGGAAGCTTTCTTTTGCCATTTTATTTGTTTTTTTAAATTTATTTTTAATTGCCTATCTGAAAGAATGTCTTACAGATAATATCTTTATTGTATGCTTGAAATCCTGTGAGCCGTTAGTGAGAATCGAACTCACGACCTCTTCCCTACCAAGGAAGTGCTCTACCCCTGAGCTACAACGGCTTCTAGACCGTTTACAGGCGATAGTGCAACACAAGTGGGATAAATCCCACTTGATGCTGCGTTGAGCGAGAGACCAGGCTCGAACTGGCCACCTGAAGCTTGGAAGGCTACCGCTCTACCAAATGAGCTACTCTCGCAATAATACCTTAACCTTACACTATCAATGTTTTTCACAAACATTGATTTAATACAAAGAACTTTCT
This sequence comes from Chitinophagaceae bacterium, assembly GCA_947452925.1. Taxonomy (GTDB): domain Bacteria; phylum Bacteroidota; class Bacteroidia; order Chitinophagales; family Chitinophagaceae; genus Parasediminibacterium. The sequence goes on from CANGFK010000037.1 coordinate 1,434, forward strand.
CGAACAATCTCACTTTAAAAATTAAAGTGGGCAGAGTAGGGTTCGAACCTACGTACTCGTGAGAGAACAGATTTACAGTCTGTCGCCTTTAACCACTCGGCCATCTACCCTAAAACACAGAGCCGAAAACTGGAGTCGAACCAGCGACCTACTGATTACAAATCAGTTGCTCTACCAACTGAGCTATTTCGGCATTTTTCAAACTTTTTTAAAGAACTACCCCGTTTTGGGGATTGCAAATGTAGTAGAAAATTTTACTTGACAAAGATTTATAAAAAATATTTTTTTCTTCTCATTCTAAATATGGCTTACCCAATCTGTAAATTAACACAATAAAGTATAAATTATACACTTGTCATCATACTACCTTTCATTTTCTCTTTTCTATTTCTTCCCACTCATAACTTATAACTCATAGTTCATAACTAAAGAACTTATCCCACCTTTACCCTCACCGGATTACTCCAAGCACCAATGCCCATTGAGTTGATGCCTGCAATGCGCACCCAAGTATAACCCTCATGTACCAGTTTGCCGATAACCAATGTAGTTTTAGTGCCAGCGAAGTCTGTGTATTGCCAACCTTTCTTCCAGTTGACGCTCGTTTGGCTAACAAATGAACGAGCACCCTTCAATAAATTCCAACGCACCCTCACTTCTCCTTCTCGGCCCCATTTCAGTTGTCTCACATTGTTTACAGCACCCAACCCTTTCAATTTTCCACCGCGCTTCTTCACGTCAAGTGCCGTGCTAATTATCTTTATTTCATCACCTCCGCTTTCTGCTTGCACATATCCCACAAAAAGCATCATCAACGCATAATGCTTCTTCTCCTGAAAATTCATCTTGGTTACAAAACTATGCCCTCTACCTGATGCTAGCAAACAAGTAGATTCCAACAAATTGACAGAGGCAGTCATATCTGCAATAGAAGGATCAGGGTTGGGGAAATCTGTATTATCCTTTGTATGATTGATGATGTTCCTCGTTTTTATTATCTGTTCAGGAATGGAGAGATCCTTAAAATTTAATACGGCAATAGACATAATCGTAATTTTAACTGACAAGCAGGTTATTCAAAAACCAATTTTGTTCACTTTCGGCCTAAAATGACCGATACTACTATTCCTTCTCTACAAAGCTATACATAAACGGAGTAATTGCGTCATTAATAGTTATAAAGTAGTGTGCTTTTGCATTAATCCCGTGCGGGATTAATGCAAAATGATATCAATATTCTGCTAATTGACACCACTTTTCGCTTGATTGGATTCTAATTGCTCGAAAGAGACATCAATAAGCGGCTGTTAGGAATGCTTTTCACTCAATATAGACTAATTCATAGCTAGGGATAGTCCACTTTTTCCAAATAGTACACGCCTTCTTATCAATTACGAACTAGATTGTAGCAATCGCTAACTACATGGCATCGAACCCGTGCGGGATTTTTGCTGATTGATACGCGATTTAAAGGCTGTAAGTCAATATGGATTTAGTTTTGTGTTGGAACATGCAGAATTAATAATGAAACATGCTTGCTTGGTGGCACCTTCTACAAAGAGCTTTTTACAATGGGCGTTTTTTGAGAGAGATTGTGATGTGTTTGCTTGTACGTCCAAACAACATAAAGTATTTACGAATCTGCAAAAAAGCTTAACAATGCCTGTTACAATTTGCACCTCTTTATTACTTATCCTGTAGTTTATTTAGCCTGTTATTATTTTATGCTTTTAAAGATTGTCTAAATGTGTGGTACTAGAAAATTCTTTTTTGTAAGTTGCTTGCTCACCATGCTCGTATCTGGTGTTACTGCTCAGCCCTATATTCCAGGAAAAGTCTATTATGACAGCAGCAAGTGGGTGGAATTTATACCAGGTACTATGCCTTTGGTTATTAGTGTTCCGCATGGTGGATCAATTGATCTCGTTGGCATCCCCGACAGATCTTGCCCTGGCGTAGTAAATACCACCGACGGACGTACTATCAGCCTGGCAAGGGCTATCATTTCTGTTTTTAAGAAAAACTATGGTGTATATCCTTCAGTTGTCATCTGTCACTTGAAGAGAACGAAGGTTGATATGAACCGCGAAATAGAAATTGCCACCTGCGGTAATGACACTATGAAAGTGCCTTGGCGTTTTTGGCACGAGATGATAGATACTGCCATTGCATCGGCTGTAAAGAAGTTTGGGCAAACTATTTACATTGATTTACACGGACAAGGACACACCAAGCAACGATTAGAACTTGGCTATTTATTGAGTGATGTACAGTTGCAGGCATCTAGCAAAAGTAATAACGACACGCTCTATACAAGCACTTCATCTCTTCGCAATCTAATACAAGATAGTGGCGGAAAGTTTAAGTTGAAAGATTTATTGACTGGCTCAAATGCCTTTGGAACCTGGATGACCGAAGATAGTTTTCCTTCTGTTCCTAGCAAACAAGACCCTTATCCTTTATCTACTGACCCTTATTTTGATGGCGGGTACAATGTGGAGCTCTTTACTAGCAAACCGAAAGTATTTGGCTGGCAAATAGAAAGTAATAATATAGGTGTAAGAGATAATAGTACTTCATGGTTTTCATTTGCAGAAGCATTCTCCAAAAATATGGTACGCTATATTAAAACCTACATGAATATTGATTTGAGTAATCCACTTCCATTAAATATTTCAGGATTTAATGTAAAAAAAGAGAATGCTCATTTAAGATTAGAATGGCACACTTCCACCGAGCTAAACACTGCCCACTTCACCATCCAACACAGTAAAGATGGCACTTCTTTTTCCGATATTGGCACAGTAAAAGCAATAGGAAGTGGGGCTAATGGTTATCAGTTTGTAGATAAAACACCAAACAATGGGATCAACTATTACCGCTTGGAGAGTGTGGACAAAGATGGGGCACGCACATATAGTGCAGTGGTTAGTGGTGAGTGGTTAGTGGTGAGTAAGCAGTTTACCGTAGTCCCCAACCCTGCAAGAGATATGGTTATATTAAAGGGCAATCATATTGCATCGGTACAAGTGATTGATAATATTGGAAGAGTGGTGAAGACTGTTACATTGAAGAATGCAACCAACCCTAAATTATCTGTCAATGGTTTGCCAGCTGGGGTCTATCACTTGCAAGTTCAAACAACAGATGGTAAAGTGAGTGGAGTGGGTATGGTGAAAGAATAAAAGACATTACTCCTAAAGTCCTTCTAAATTCAAAAAGCTCGACTCTCTTTAACTTAAAGATAATCGAGCTTTTAGCTATTTTCTGTTACTAGTTATTTAGACTGAACTGCATATACTTTCAATGCTTCTTGAAGGCAATCCATGGCAGCATTGATGTCTGTTTTGTTTAATACATACGCCAACCTTACCTGGTTTAGTCCCAATCCAGGAGTTGCATAAAACCCTGAACCCGGCGCCAACATCACCGTTGCTCCTTTATAACTGAATGATTCCAGTAACCACTGGCAAAACTTATTGGCATCGTCAATGGGTAGTTCAGCTATTGCATAGAATGCCCCACTTGGTTTGGGACAATAAACCCCCTCCATCGCGTTGAGGCGTTCTACAATAAGGTCTCTTCTACTTTTGTATTCTGCTTTGGTTTGATCGAAGTAATCAGCAGGTAAATCCAACGCTGCTTCTCCTGCCATCTGGGCAAAACTTGGAGGGCATAACCTAGCCTGCGCAAACTTCATGACAGTATCAATCAGTAACTTATTTCTCGTTACTAAGGCACCAATTCGTCCACCACAAGCACTATATCTCTTGCTGATGGTATCTACCATCACCACATTATCATCTACACCTTTCAGACTAAGAGAAGACATGGGCATTTCTCCTTCGTAGTTAAATTCTCTGTACGCTTCGTCACAAAAGAAATAGAGATTATGCTTGGCAACCATTGTTGCTAACTGTCCCAACTCTTCCTTACTGTAAACATAACCAGTAGGATTGTTGGGGTTGCAAATAACAATCCCTCTGGTACGTGCAGTTATTTTCTTTTCTATTTCCTCCACGGGTGGCAATGCAAAGCCTGTAGCTATATCTGAAGTAATGGTTACTACCTCCACCCCAGCTTCTGCTGCAAAACCATGATAGTTGGCATAGAAAGGTTCGGGGATTATTATTTCATCACCCGGATCGAAACATGCCATGAAAGCAAACAACAATGCTTCACTACCGCCTGTGGTAATAAGTATTTGTTTGTAGCTAACATCAACGCCTACACTTTTATAATACTTCACCAGTTTCCTGCGATAGCTTTCGTTGCCCGCACTATGACCGTAATCCAATATTTTAAAATCGCTATTGCGAACTGCATCCAACATCAACTGAGGCGTCTCAATATCTGGCTGACCAATATTTAAATGGTATACTTTAATTCCTTTTTCAACAGCAGCTTCTGCATAAGGAACAAGCTTTCTAATGGGTGATGGGGGCATTTCCTGCCCACGCTTACTTATTTGTAACATAATTTCGTTTAGAAATATGAAATATGAAGTATGAAATATGAGGAATGGATTCATATTTCATACTTCATATTTCATATTTATCTTAGTCTATCTGCGCTTTTTACTAATTGTTCGTCTTTCCAGATGCCCCTTGCGGCAAGCAATAAAAACAAGGGAATAAGGAAAGTAATGCTAGATGTTATTGAGTATTGTCCTTCTATAAAAGACTTTGTCTTGTAAATGTAGAGAATTATATTAATGATAGCCACAATGGCGGTAAGCAAAGCTATTTGCAATTGTTTTTTTCTATTCTTATAAGTAAAAATTCCGATAAGACATGCAGCAACAATAAATCCAACAACAGCAGACAGTACCGTATTATTACCTGAATTCAAGGATTGAAATACTTTCAGGTCCGCAGAAGCAATGTCATCTTTATTGCCTGTATAAAAAGAAAGCCTTGTCGATAACCCTGCACAAATTGCAGCTAACAAAAACCATACTGTCTGGATACGCTGTATCATAATTAATTGATATTGGATAATTGATAATTGATAATTTTAAGCAGTACACTTGTCAATTATCACTTGTCAATTATCAATTACTAAAGCTCTGGGTATAGTTTAAACTGCGTCATGAAGTCGTTTACTTGTTTCTTCACAGCCGCTATTTCTGCTTCATTATCGGCATTCATCAATACCCTGTCAATAGCGTCTACCACAAATTGCATATCGCTTTCTACCAACCCTCTTGTCGTAATAGCTGGTACACCAAATCGGATACCGCTAGTGATGAAGGCACTCTTATCATCGAAAGGAACCATGTTTTTGTTGGCAGTAATGTCTGCTTTCACCAATGCCTGCTCAGCTTTCTTCCCACTTATGTTTTTGTTTCTTAGGTCAATCAGCATCAAATGATTATCAGTTCCACCACTTATCAGGTGATATTCTTTGTCCATAAATGCTTTAGCCATTGCTTGTGCATTCTTTTGTACTTGTTGTTGATATACCAAAAATTCATCGGTTAATATTTCTCCAAATGCAACAGCTTTAGCAGCAATTACGTGTTCCAACGGACCACCTTGTATACCAGGGAAAACAGCTAGGTCAATCAAGCTGCTCATCATACGAATGTTGCCCTTTGCGTCTTTTAGTCCAAAAGGATTTTCGAAGTCCTTACCCAACATAATCACGCCACCACGAGGGCCACGTAATGTTTTATGGGTAGTAGAACTTACAAAATGACAATGCTCGAACGGACTGTTCAACAAACCTTTAGCTATCAAACCTGCAGGGTGCGCAATATCTGCCCAAACCAATGCACCAACCTCATCGGCCACTGCACGGATTCTTTTATAATCCCAATCGCGGCTATAGGCACTAGCTCCACAGATAATTAATTTTGGTTTCAAGGTACGAGCCTTACTTTCCAACATCTCATAATCAATCAAACCAGTCTCTTTTACCACGCCATAAAACTGAGCGTTGTATAGTTTACCGCTATAATTAACAGGGCTACCGTGTGTAAGGTGACCGCCCATGCTCAAATCCAACCCAAGCGTTGTATCTCCTGGTTGCAATACCGCCAATGCAATAGCAGCATTTGCTTGTGCGCCACTATGAGGCTGAACGTTGGCATACTCTACATTAAATATTTGTTTCAAACGATCGATAGCAAGTTGTTCTGTCTGGTCTACTATTTCGCAACCAGCATAGTAACGGCGTCCGGGATATCCTTCAGCATATTTATTCGTCATCACACTACCCATCGCCTGAATTACTTGTAGCGAAGTAAAATTCTCGCTCGCAATCAATTCTATACCATGACGCTGACGCTCTAATTCCTGATTTATCAGGTCGAAAACCAATGTATCTCTTTGCATTTACTATGTTTTATGTGAGGGATTTAGCCCCCTTTTCTAAATCGAGGCGCAAAAATAACAGTTGCGATTGAGTAGGCAATAAAATTTAATTAATTGTTGTTGATAATCGGCCAAAGCAATTTTATAATTGTAGGGTATTTAAGTCTTTATTAAAAAACGGCAAATTCATTAATATAAACTATGCAGTGTTATTTATAATAGTCTTTACCTGTAGAACTAATTTTTTTATTTGGTTGAACTACATGTATAATCAACAGATCTATAAGCGAAAAAATAGGCATTTGATTATATCCACACACTCCACAGCAAGCCAAGTAGTTACCTAGAATGATCCTTTGTCATTAAACATGACACAAAAATGACAGTGAATTGATGAATGTTGGATTTCTGCGAAAACCCCAACGGCTATTTTTGCGTAAATTGAGAGATACCACCTAAATGGTAATGATTATGCAGGAACTTTACTTTTACGCAGCGGGCATCAACTACAAAAAGACGGAAGCATCAATCAGGGGGCAGTTTGCTATTGGCACGGAGCAATACAGTGCATTGATAGCCGACGCAAAACAAGCAGGTATTGCCGAAGTAATGGTGATAAGCACTTGCAACAGAACTGAAATTTATGGCTTGGCAACTAGCGCAAAAGCATTAGTTAGCCTGTTATGCTCCCAAACAAGTGGCAGTGTAGAAACATTCAATCAACTTTCGTACATCAAAAAGGGTGCAGAAGCAATAGATCATTTATTCTCTGTTGGTGCCGGTTTAGATTCTCAGATATTGGGTGACTATGAAATAATTGGTCAGATAAAACAATCATTCAAATTTGCAAAAGAACATGGTTCAATAGGCGGTTATATGGAACGCCTGGTTAATTCTGTAATTCAAGCCTCCAAAAGTATCAAGAATAATACACAACTTAGTGGTGGTACTGTTTCGGTTTCATTTGCAGCTATTCAGTTTCTGAAAGACCACGTAGAAAACATCGCCGATAAGAAGATATTGTTACTCGGTACGGGTAAGATAGGACGGAATACTTGTAAGAATGTGGTTGATTATTTGAATAATACCAACATCACGCTTATTAACCGCACAGAAGACAAGGCTAAGGAACTGGCTGATGAATTGAACTTGAGGGTTGGTTCTTATGAGTTGATTGAACATGAAATAAAAGCCGCCGATGTGATTATTGTTGCAACCAATGCAGCTACTCCAATCCTTAATAAAGAGCAATTTATTAATAGCAATAACAAGGTTTTGATTGATTTATCAATACCTAATAATATCCATCCAAACTGTAAAGAACTGGCACATATCACTTTGGTGAACGTGGATGATTTATCTAAAATAAACGATGCTACGCTTCAAATGAGGATAGATGAAGTGCCAAAAGCAAAAGCAATTATAGCTGAACATATTGCAGAATTTAATGAATGGCATGCGATGCGTAAGAATGTGCCTGTAATAAAAGCGGTAAAGAATAAACTGATTGCCATGCAAGAATGTGATCTGTTTATCAGCTGTTCTAACAGTCATCATCATGTAACAAACACTTGTGATTGCAATACCCGCATTCAAAAAGTGATTAATAACATGGCACAAAGCATGCGCAAGGAAAACAAAGGTGGTTGCAACTTTATTGAAGCAATCAATGAATTTATTGCAATAAGTGCTAACTAGAATTATGATTAGGGTGATTGAAATGATGTAATGATTCATACCCAACATCCTTCAATCTAATCATTAAATCATTCCAATCATTACATCATTATTATGGAAAGAGTAATACGTATTGGTACCCGAGAAAGCCAGCTTGCTGTTTGGCAAGCAACACTTGTGCAAGATCTTTTAAAAGAAAATGGATATGCTGCGGAGTTAGTTTACATAAAGAGTGAGGGCGATATAGATTTGGTTACGCCACTATACGAAATGGGTGTGCAAGGAGTCTTTACCAGAAGCCTTGATTTGGCTTTACTGAATGATAGAATAGATATTGCCGTGCATTCGATGAAAGATGTACCTACTCAATTGCCAAAAGGTATTATTCAGAGTGCGGTGTTGAAGCGAGCAAGCTATAAGGATATTTTTGTACCCCCATCCCCTAAAGGGGGGCTAGGCTCCGACTACTCCGCTACAATACCCCCCTTTAGGGAATGGGGGTCGCTTCAACTCACAATTGCTACCAGCAGTATTCGACGCAAAGCGCAATGGCTACACCGATACCCGAATCATACCATAGAAAACTTGAGGGGAAATGTAAACACTCGCCTCAGAAAGGTGGAGGAAAGTAACTGGCATGGAGCCATATTTGCGGCTGCCGGATTGGAACGTATTCATCTTCGTCCGGAGAATAGTATTGATTTGGATTGGATGTTGCCAGCGCCGGCTCAAGGAGCAATAATGGTGGTTAGCAGAGAGAGGGATGCATTTAGTTTTGATGCCTGCCAGCACTTTAATGATACAGATACTGCACTTTGTACCAAGATAGAAAGAGATTTTCTACGGGTTTTGTTGGGAGGATGTTCAACCCCAATCAGTGCGTTGGCAGAAGTAAAAGACAACGCCATTCATTTTAGAGGTAATGTGGTGGCAACTGATGGTTCTGCAAAGGCTGAGGTAGAACACACTATCTCTTTTGAAGATGCGGAGAATGGTGGAGCATTAGCTGCCAAGTCATTGTTGGAACAGGGTGGACAAGCCATCATTGATACAATACAGAAATCATAATTCATAAATTTTACATTGAATCACTCTATCAATATATTAAGTACACGCCCAATAGATACACTGCTGATTGAGGAAGCAGCATCGAAGGATATTTCGATAGATTGTATTTCATTTATTGATACTACGGTCTCTATTAATCAAGATAAAAAAGAAAGAATAAAGGCTATATCTAAAACGAATAATACCATTGTTTTCACCAGCATGAATGCTGCAGAGGCAATCATAGAAAGCTTGGGTGGCACAAAGCCTTCTTGGGACATTTACTGCATGGGCGGCACTACTAAAACTATCATAAAAGACTATTTTGGAGCAGATAGTATAAAAGGAACAGGAAAAGATGCCCTTTCCCTCGCAGAAGGGATGATTAATAATGGAACACAAGAGGCAGTCTTCTTTTGTGGGAACATCCGTAGAGATGAATTGCCTCAGTTACTGAAAGAGCATCAGATTGGTTTGGAAGAGGTGGTGGTTTATGAAACCATTGTCACGCCTCATGAAATTACAATTGCTTATGATGCCATCTTATTCTTTAGCCCAAGTGCAGTCGATAGTTTCTTTTCAGTAAACAAAGTAGTGGAACACACTATTCTTTTCGCTATTGGCAATACCACTGCAAAGGCCATTGGCAACTATTCTAACAATCCCATTGTTAAAGCAGATACCCCCGAAAAAGATAATCTGGTGAAGAAAGCAGTAGCCTACTTCCAGAATAAATTTGCAACACATAATTTATAACTCATAATTAAGAAAGTGCTACAAAACGATTTACTATTAAGAACATTACGTGGTGAACCCACCGAAAGAGTACCCGTATGGATGATGAGGCAGGCAGGAAGGTACTTGCCAGAGTATATGGTTATAAAGAACAAGTACGGTTTCTTCGAGCGTTGTCAGACGCCAGAGTTAGCTGCCGAGATTACCATTCAACCCGTTAATATCGTGGGTGTAGATGCGGCTATCTTGTTCTCAGATATATTGGTGGTGCCTCAAGCAATGGGCTTAGAAGTTCAGTTGATTGAAAGCAAAGGCCCTATATTGCCTGACCCTATTGCTACCGTTGCCGATTTGCAAAGAGTGCGCGTGCCAGATGTAGAAGAAACGTTGGGTTATGTTTTTAAGGCCATTAAACTCATAAAACAAGAACTAAATGGTCGTGTTCCCCTGATAGGTTTTGCTGGTGCTCCATGGACATTACTTTGTTATATGGTGGAAGGCAAGGGTTCTAAGACGTTCGATAAAGTGAAGGAGTTCTGTTATACGCAGCCCGAACTGGCGCATACTTTATTACAGATGATTACCGACACTACCATTGCTTACCTAAAGGCGCAAGCCAAAGCAGGGGCAGATGTGGTACAGATATTTGATAGTTGGGGGGGATTATTAAGTCCGCACGACTTTGAAACTTATTCGTTGCACTATATCCGTCAGATTGTTGCGGCGTTGAAGGATGAAGTATTAACGATTGTTTTCGCAAAGGGTGCCTGGCAAAGTCTGGATGCAATGGCTGCCACAGGTGCAGCAGGTTTGGGTATTGACTGGTGCATAAAACCATCCACTGCACGACAAATGGCAGGTGCAAACATTACTTTACAAGGCAATTTTGATCCAGCAAAACTACTTGCTCCAATACCGGTAATTAAGAAAGAAGTAACGGAAATGTTGCAAGCTTTTGGCAAGGGAAGGTATATTGCCAATCTTGGCCATGGCATCTTGCCACACGTTCCGGTAGACCATGCCAAGGCATTTGTGGATATGGTGAAGGAATATAAATGGTAATTTAATGGGGCTTATATGAGCATCAAACAACAATGGGTTGATTATATCCATTCACTTCAGGATAACATCTGCGCAGCATTAGAAGCAGAAGATGGCAAAGCTACTTTTGTGGAAGATGTATGGGTTCGTCCCGAGGGCGGTGGTGGCAAGACAAGAGTCATTGCAAATGGTAATGTGTTTGAAAAGGGTGGTGTAAACACCTCGGCTGTTGAAGGGGTTGTTACCGATGCCATGCGCAATCAATTAAAACTTCCAGCCCAGTTTATTAATATGGAATTGTCTTGGTTTGCTTGTGGGTTGAGTCTCGTTTTGCATCCCATCAATCCTTTTGTTCCTACCGTCCACTGCAACTACCGGATGTTTGAATTATACAATGAGAACGGAGAAGTTATTGATCGTTGGTTTGGTGGCGGAACAGATTTAACGCCTTATTATTTGATTGATGAAGATGCCATTCATTTTCATCAGACATATAAAGACGTATGTGATCAATTTGACCCTAGCTTCTATCCCTCCTTTAAAAAGCATTGTGATGATTACTTTGTAAACTATCATCGGAATAATGAACGCAGGGGAATTGGCGGTATTTTCTACGATTATCAACGTCCATCGGAAACAAAAGATGTTGATTTCTGGATGAGCTTTGGTCAGGCTTGTGGCAATGCCTTTAATCAGGCATACATTCCAATCGTTTCCAAAAGAAAGAATATTTCTCATACTGCTGAACAAAAGCATTGGCAGGAAATACGCCGTGGCAGATATACTGAGTTTAACTTAGTGCACGACAGAGGTACTTTATTTGGCTTACGCACCAATGGCAGGATAGAAAGTATCTTGATGAGCTTACCGCCAACGGTTCGGTTTGAATATAATTATCAGCCTGTTGCAGGTAGTGAAGAAGATAAGTTGTTGCAGGCGTGCTTGAATCCGCCTGAATGGATTTAGTAGTTTGCCACAAAGACTCAAAGACAGAAAGAAGCACAAAGAAGACAAACAGTTTTTCAATTTAAATAAGTTATCATGATTATAGCACGCAGAAACAGAATCCTTCGCCAGTCGCCAGCTATTAGAAGCATGGTTTCGGAAACTATTCTTACCCCAAATGATTTTATTGTGCCCCTATTTATTGTAGAAGGCACTGGTGTAAAAGAAGAGATTGCCTCTATGCAAGGTTATTTCAGGTATAGTCTGGATAATACTGTTAAAGAAGTGAAAGAACTTTGGGCAATGGGATTGAAGTGTGTCTTGCTATTTGTAAAGTGTAAGGATGAACTTAAGAATCAGTATGGAACTGAAGCGACCAATACCAATGGATTGATGCAACGCAGCATTAAAGCTATCAAAGATGCTGTACCCGGTATGTTGGTGATGACAGATGTTGCCTTAGACCCATTTTCATCAGATGGTCATGATGGCGTAGTGATTAATGGCGAGATAGTAAATGACATTACCGTTGATGTTTTGGCAAATATGAGTGTGAGTCATGCTGCTGCAGGTGCCGATTTTGTAGCCCCTAGCGATATGATGGATGGAAGGATAGCAGCTATCAGGCAGGCTTTGGAAGAAAATAATTTTACCAGAACGGGCATCATGGCGTATAGTGCCAAGTATGCTTCTTGCTTCTATGGTCCTTTTAGAGATGCGCTTGATTCTGCTCCGGGCTTCGGTGATAAAAAAACGTATCAG
>CANGFK010000038.1 GCA_947452925.1 Chitinophagaceae bacterium
CAATTGATTATTTGAATCTATCTGGAAAATAAACTTCCCACTTTATACTACTTACTTTAGTCTTATTTACTGAAAAATTCGACAAAAGTGAATTAAGCTTTTCATCGGATTCCAGAGCTGCATCATAATCTTCAACATAACTGCCAAAGAATTGCAGGTAAAGTTTCTTGTCTTTGTGGGTGGTACTGTTTTTCATGTAAAATTTGTGTATTGCGAAGTCAACAACACTTCTAGGATTTTGAGGATTCACATTCAGTTTGTATTTTGGTTCAATTGGCGTCGAAGGGATTTTAAATCCATTCTTAAATACTTCTTCTACTTCCTCCTTTCTTAAAAAGGGCTTCTTGTCTGCTGATGTTTCTTCATAAAGAAAGGCGAAATATTTTCTGATTTCTTCTATGCTAAAATGACCTTTTATCTCTATTTCAGCATTAGGATTGGTAATAGATTTCTCTGAAGCGGTTCTTATGTTTTCTTTCAATTTTTCTTTTGTTTTATTAGTATCAGATGCTATTATTTCTTTCTTATTAATCCAATTAGTTATAATAGTAATTGTTTCTGGCAAAAGACAGAAAATGCCGTCATTTCCCAGAAATTGATAAAGAAAAATATTTAGATTTTCTTTATCACCATTAAAGTTATCATGAACCTGAAAATCAAGAAACCCAACAATTGATATTCCTGTATTTTCTAACAGGTAAAGCTTTAGCAGAAATAGAATTTTAAAGGATTCGGTTGTTGTTTTATTCTTATGAATATCAAGAATAACGTCTAAGTCATAGAAGTCATTTCCGGAGGAGAAAAAATCAGGAATGATCCTGGTTGCATATTCCGGATGACGCACAGCATTGTAATACTTTTCATAATAAGAACTTGATTCGCCCTTGGCGGGTGCTTGTAGGAATGGTTTTATTTCTGCCCCAATTACCGAATCCTTAAACCTTTTAAAAACAATCATTCCTTGAATGGAGTCAAGCTTGCCAGCTTCTATCTGTTCATTTACAAAATTCCTCAATTCTGTAAGCTCAATATGATAATCGGTTGGTGATGTTCTGTTCATGAATTTGTTTTTATTAAATGTCTAATCCAATTAGTTTAATTGTATGGGTTTAACTATTACTACAGCATCGGCAATAACTCCGAAGCTTTTTGCTTTATTTCATCTACAATCTCTGCATAAACCTGCGTGACGGCAATACTGGAATGCCCCAATAATTTAGAAACTGTATAGAGGGAAACACCGTGCGTCAGAGACATCGTGGCAAAAGTGTGGCGTCCAACATGAATGTGTACATTCTTGTCAATACCAGCTTTGGCAGCTATTTTTTTCAGGCACACCAACACATTTCGTTTGGAGCCCAGATGCGCAAAGACATACTCACTATCCCTGTATCTTGTTTTACTCTGAAATGCCTTAATGCTTTCCAGCTGTAAAATTGCTTGCTTGGACAATGGCATGTAATAAGTGATGGAATCCCTTTGTTTCTTTTGTGAGTAAGTAAGGGTGCCATCCAAAATATCACTCCACTTAAGTTTCAGTAAGTCACTCTCTCTAAGTCCGGTGAAGCAGGAGAACAGGAAGAAATCCTTGATGTCAGAGCGCTTGATATCCACAGCCTGAAACCTTCTTAATTCATCGAGTGTAAGGTATTCAATTTTCTTTTGTTTTTTGGCAGGAATATCACCACCCTTACCTCTTTTCAGAAAATTAAACGGATTGGCTACTAAAATCTTATCAGCAACTGCGAGGTTAAGGATAATATTCATCCTAGATAAGTAAAGTCGCACTGAGGTAGTGCTCAATCTCTTTTGTTGTTGCAGGTAACTAATAAAGTCCTTTAATAGATGTTCATCAAGCTGTTTGAAGGGCAATGTATCCTTATTAATGAATGCAATAAGATACTGCAAAGCATTATGATAGGAAGAGTGAGCCTTGATGGCCGCTTGTTTTTTGTAATAAGTAATAAAGTCCTGTTTATTTTGTTTAGGTATGAATCCCGCTGCACTTTCCTTCACTATCAAAAGTCGTTTGGAGCGGATAGCATCTGCCAGTTCCCAGCTATCTTTATCCTGCTTCAGGATGTTCTTGTTTTCAGGTTTTGTATAGTCTTTAGAGACATATAACTTGAGGTATTCCTTGTAGCGATTCCCTTCATTATAGATATCCAGATAAAGTGAAAATCCCTTCTTGTCAATTGCTTTAGCCCTCAGTGTTACCGACGCCATATTCTTGTGTTTTTAGGGTACAAATATGGGACAAAAATACAACAAAGGGACATTAATTTATAATGCTAAATAATAGTATGTCTTGGTTATTTTATTATTAATATATTGATAATCAATTTTATTTATGATATTTTGTTATATGATATTATGTATTTCGTATAACTCTTTAATATGCGCTACTCCTTGCTCTTCCTCAACCGCGTTTATTTTTGTAAATGGTTGATTGCTATCCCTTTAAAAAAATAGTTGCGGTAGTTTGCTAGTAGCGTCAATACAAAACTAAGGGAATTTATATCTCTAAATTCAAACTATCCAATGGGCTTAATAGCTTCAATAACAAGCAATTGTAAGTTATTGGTAGAAAGTTATTGGTTCATAAGCACGGTATATTTTAGAAAATGAAGGATTTATTAATGGTAAACAATGGTTTATTAATGGTAATTAATAGTTTATTAACGTTAATCAGGAGCGTATTAACGTTAATCTCCCAATAATTAACGTTAATCGGGAGCACATTTACATTAATCTACCATTAATTAACGTTAATCAGGAGCATATTTACATTAATCTACCATTAATTACCATTAATCCCGAGCATATTTACATTTATAAACTAGTAATTAGGTATTAAAATCGCCGCTGTCGCTCGTCAAAACAGGTAGTAACACCTACTCGCTACTGACGCACCGCCTTTGACCTATGGCTTCGCTAAGGTTTCTCAACTATTCAATTAAATTTTGGGTCTTGTTCATAAATCTTTAATAAACTAGCTGTTACTAAAACTCGAATAGATAGAGGATTCTGACTTTTATGAAATAACCACCTCCTGACTTCTCACAATATTTAGCTAATCTTACTTTTTTAAAATTTTGTTGTTTATTCATTTTTTTAATTTAAAAAAGAGACACTTTGAGCAGGTTTTGTTATGTAATTTTGATTTTTAAAGTATTATTCCGCACAAAACGCTATCTTAGCATCCTAACTTGTGGGTACTAGTGTACAATTGTACACATTGCTCTGTTATTTTTTAATATATAATCTCTCACTCATGATAAGAAATGTTACAAATCAAACAAAAAATAACAAGGTTATTTTTGTTGAAAAATTCCAATTTTTGTTTGGGTTTTGTCTTTTGATTGTTCTTTTTTTAATCGAGACATCTGCCGTTTATGGACAATCTCTTTTCAATGCTAATAGCGTACTTACAACCGCTACAAACTACTCTACTGGCATCCTACCTACAAGTACTACAGATGTCAAGTTGACGACTTCCTCTACAAGTTTAGATCTATCTGCTTCGAGTTTGTCAATGAGAAGTTTGAATAAACTTAATGGGCTATCCTATACCTTAAATTATGTGAGTAATTCAAACACTAATAGGACGCTTACTTTAGGGGGTTCAAATTTTACGAACTCAGCTTCTGGAGTTACCAATGATTTGATTTACGTGGGGGCAGGGTCATTGAATATCGCTGGTTCTAATACAGGGGGAGGGGCTGGTGTTACGAATATTAGCCTTGCTAGTACTGGGAATTTTAACGTAGCCTCAGGTGCTTCCTTGACAATCGGTACTTCATCTGGATGTGTGATTAGTGGAGCTAAATACTTGAAAACTGGGGCTGGAACTTTAAGTATTTTAGGTGCAAATACAAATACTGGTGGGGTGACTTTGTCTGCTGGCACTTTGAATTTGAACAATTCTAATGCTTTAGGAACCGGGCAGTTTGCGATAAATGGCGGTTCATTTGACAATACTAGTGGTTCTTCAATTACGCTTTCGGGTTACAGTTCTCATTTGTGGTCTGGGGGATTTGCGTTTATCGGAACAAATGATCTCAATTTAGGCACCGGTACCATTTATTTAGTTTCAAATAGCACTATAACAACTCAATCAGGGAATCTCACGATTGGGGGGACGCTCTCGGGAGCCTTTGGAGGATATAAACTCACTAAATTAGGTGCTGGTACATTAACTATATCGGGCTCAAATTTGCTCACTGGTGATTTATATTTAAGTGCTGGACTTTTAAATATAAATAGTAGTTCTGCGTTGGGTACTCATACATTTTATATAGAAAATGGTACTAGTATAGATAATACAAGCGGAAACTCTATTACTAACGGCAATGGGAGGTCAAATGCAAATTCTTGGGGTGGTAACTTTACTTTCATAGGAACCAATAATCTCAATTTAGGCACAGGTGGAGTAGCACTAACCTCTGACGTTGGTGTTACAACAAATGCTGGTACTTTTACTGTAGGCGGAATCATTAGTGGAGCCTATTCTTTGAGTAAGTTGGGTAGTGGTACTTTGGTACTTTCTGGCGTAAATAGCTTTTCAGGAGGAATGACTTTGACTGGGGGAAAATTGATTATTAATAATTCTGCTGCATTGGGAACAGGAACTTTTTCTATCGGTAGCCTTACTCAAATAGACAACACAAGTGGTAGTTCTATAACAAATAATAAAAATAATCTGCAATCCTGGGGTGGTGATTTTACTTTCGTCGGGTCCAACAGCTATAACTTAGGTACAGGTGCTGTAACTCTAACTGCCAATACAAATGTAACTGTATCTGCTTCTACATTAACAGTTGGAGGAAATATAGCAGGTGGGTTTAATTTAACTAAATCCGGTAATGGGGTTCTCGCTTTGAATAGTGCGAATTCTTATTCAGGAAGTACCACTGTTAATGCAGGAACGTTGCAGACTAGTATTGCGAATGTTATTCCCACTGGTAGCAATGTTGTTCTAAATGGAGGCACTTTGAGTACAGGAAGTGGTGTTGGATTTTCTGAAGGTTCGTCTGCAACTCCAATGGGGGTATTGACGCTCTCTTCAAATTCAAAAATAGCATTTGGAACAGGAAGTCACAAATTATATTTTTCAGATAGTCACTCTACTTCTTGGACAGGTTCAACAACATTAACAATTACTGGGTGGACTGGTACAACAGGAGTCGCGGGGGCAGGAACAGGTGGGAGGATATTTATTGGGTCTTCTTCATCTGGCTTGACTGCCGGCCAATTGAGTCAAATAACATTCAGTGGTTATGTTGCTGGGGCAAGTATTACAAGTATTGGGGAGATAGTGCCCACAGCCTCGCCCACAATTACCGTTGCTGGAGCATTGTCGGGTTTATCTACAACCTATGGGACAGCTTCTTCCACAACTAGTTTTACTGTTTCTGGAACTAATCTTTCACCGGGTGTAGTAGTAATACCTCCTGCTGGGTTTGAGGTGTCTCAAACTTCTTCCAGCTCTGGATTTGCAGGTAGTGGGCTATCAATTACTGTAACAGCTACAGCGGGTATTGTTTCAACAACGACAATTTACGTTCGTTTAGCTTCTGTTGCTGCTTCTGGTACTTACTCTGGTAATATTAAGTGTCAATCTTCTACATCCAGTCCAGCAGTGACCAAAACTATTGCTACAGTTACAAGTACAATAGCTAAAAAAAATCTGACAGTTGTTGGTACTTTGATATTCTCCCCTAGTAAAGTTTATGATGGAAGTACTACTGCAACTCCTACATCTGGTTCTGCAAGTTTGCAGACAGCTGAGGCTGTCGGAACTGGTACGTCTTTAGATGGTGTCCCATATGCTGGTGATGCTGTAAGTCTGACTGGAGTTGCATCGTATAACTACAACTCTCCTAACGTTGTTTCTGCAACTACTATCACTGCAAGTGGATTATCATTGACTGGAGCACAAAGTGGTAATTATTCTTTAGTGGCTCCTACGTTTAGTGCAACGATAACTGCTTTGCCTGTCTCAGTAACACCTAATAGTGGACAAAGTAAGGTTTATGGTGCTTCAGATCCAACTCTAACCTACATCACAAGCCCTTCAGCCTCATTGAGTGGTTTATTAGCAAGGGCTGTTGGAGAGAATGTTAATACTTATTCCTTTAACTTAGGAACCTTAAGCGGAGCGGGAAACTATTCTTTATCGTTGAGTGGTAGTAATACATTCGCCGTCACTTCTGCGCCCCTATCTATTACTGCAAATAATCGTAGCGTAGCTTACGGCACATCCTTACCTCTTGGTACTTCTGCGTTTTCAACACTTGGGCTTGTCTCTGGTGATGCTGTTAGTTCTGTGACATTACAGTATAACTCCTCTGCTACAGTGCCCGGAACAGTTCCTGCAGCAACGTATTCAAATTCTATAATACCAAGTAGTGCAACTGGTACAGGACTCAGCAATTATAATATAACTTACAATAATGGTACGCTGACTGTTACCGGAGTTGGAGGTACTTGGACAGGAATAACAAATACAGACTTTGGAACAGGTTCAAATTGGTCTGATGGTAATGTGCCTGGAAGTGGTATTGCAGTCACAATCCCGGTAATTGCTAATCAACCAATACTTGGAGGTGACTTCACCATTGCTAGTTTAAGCTTAGCATCATCTGCTAATATCGACCTTAACGGACACTCACTAACGGTTAGTGGTTCTGTCATTTCTGGTTCGGCAACTAGTTATTTTAAAGTAACAAATGCCTCTACTTTAAGTGTTGGTGGGGGAACTATTTATTTTGATCCTAGTTTTAGTACTTTAGGAAATCTTACAGTGACTGGTTCTACAACTTTGGGGAATTCACTTAATATAACAGGTGTATTTACTCCAACAGCTGGAACATTTACAACAGGTGGTAATCTGACTTTGAAATCTGCATCTGAAACTGCAACTGCTGTGGTAGGTGTTGTAGGTGGAACTATTTCTGGAAATGTAACTGTAGAGCGATTTATAAAACAAGGCCTTAGAACATTTAGAGATTTAAGTCCAGAGGTGTCAGGTGCAGGCAGCGTCTTTACCAACTGGCAAGAGTCTGGATCATACAATAATGGATATGGCGTTTTTATTACAGGAATTTCCGGCAATTCGCCTGGAGGAGTTCATGCAGCAACTGGTTTTGATATAAGTTCAACAGGTGCAGGAAGCATGCAGACATATAGTTCAGGAGTAGGTAGCGGTTCTTGGTCATATATCACAAGTACTAAAGCACTTTCACTTAGCCCATATCAAGGATATAGATTGCTCATTAGAGGCAATAGGGCTGGTAGCTTATATACTACTCCTCAACCAGCTTCTATGTGGAGTGATGTCAAACTACGTACTACGGGTAGTCTTGTAACCGGCGCTGTCAACTATACTGCAACTGGTGGTTCGATTAATGTTTTGAACTCAAATGCAAATGCATATAGTTTTATTGGTAATCCTTATGCTTGTCCAATAAATTGGAATAGTTTGACTAAATCACATTTAACTTCAACGTACCAGTATTTTGATCCGACTTTTGTTAATGCAAGTGGTAATAGCACTTATGTTAGTTATAACACAATAAGTGGAACAAGTAGTAATCCTGGACAGACTAATGTAAATCAGTACATACAGCCTGGCGAAGCTTTTTGGGTTCAAAATGATGCTAGTGGAATTGCCCCTTCACTAACAATTAATGAAACTGATAAAGTATTGCCAACAGTCGCCCCATTAACTGAAATATTTGGAACAAAAACTATCAATAGACTCGCTTTCTCTCTAATGAAAGGGGGAGGGAAAGTAGATGCTGCTGTTGCAGTATTTAGAAATGAATTTACAAATGATATTGGTGATGAAGACAGCAGAAAGCTCAATAATCAAGGTGAGAATTTGACATTATTGAATAAAGGGGTTGACTTGAGTATAGACGGAACAAGTTTGCCAAAAGGTGAAGATACATTACAGCTTCACATGTATAATTTAGTTTCTGAATCTAGCTATCAATTAAATGTAGACCCTAGCGTATTTAAAGGTGAAGGTGTAGGTGCTTTTATATATGATGCGATATTAAAAACAAAAACACCCATAGGGTCTTCAACTGTTTCAATAGAGTTTAAGACAGCTTCTGATGTTTCAAGCAATGCCAATAGATTTAGTATTGTATTCTATTCTCTTGCAAACAACGGAGCTTTTGAAGCTACATCCATTACAAGTGCACCCCTAAAAGTTAGCCCAAACCCAATTTTAGGTAATAGTTTTGAACTCCACTTTGGAAATATTGAGAATGTAAAATATTACGTAAGCATATATAACTCAATCGGTGTAAAGGTTTTGGAGAAGGTTATTTATAAAAATGCAATTAGTTCATCGGTAATTCTTTTGGATAGTAAACTTTCTGTGGGTAACTATATTATTAAGCTCACAAGTGGAAACAAAAATTATCAGACGTTAGTCACTATTGCTAAATAGAGGTGTATTTAGAACTTTAAAATTTAAAGTATATAATATTATGAAAAAGTATTTATTATTATTTGCCCTTGTAACCTTGATTGGGTTATTTGCTAATGCTCAAGATGGACCAGGAGGGTTAGGTACAGGAACTGGCGATGCTGGTAATGGTGACGGGTCTAACGGAGTGTCTGACGTTGGAGGAGGTGCAGGTACTACTGGAGGAAGTCAAGGTGAAGCACCAGTAGATGGCGGAGTCGCCATTTTATTTGCGATAGGAGCTACTTATACAGCTATAAAGCTTACTGCAAGACAAAGGGCATTTATTGCTTAGTTGTTAGCTTGCTACAAATAGATTTTTATCTTATCTTTTATTTCCCATTAATTAGTTTTGAGGAATATATTTATGAGTGTCCGTCAGTAACTTTTATAAGTGCTGACGGACTTTTTTATAAGGTACTTTAAAAATATTATCATAAAGTTGAACTAATTTTTTTTTATATTGTTCGTATATAGAACATTTGTTAGTTATTGGACAAAAAAAATTACTGAGACAATGGGGGCGAAGATATATACCAAAACTGGGGACTTAGGAAAAACATCTCTTATCGGCGGAACTAAAGTTCCAAAGAGTCATATTCGCATTGATGCCTATGGCACTATAGATGAGTTGAATTCATACATAGGCCTTGTTGGGGATTACGTTGATGAATCTTGTGCAAAAAATACGCTAAAGAAAATTCAGGATAGACTTTTCACTATTGGGGCATCTTTGGCTTGCGATCCAGATATAGAACCAAAAATAAAAATCCCGGATTTGACTGAGGATGATATTTTCTTTTTAGAAAATGAGATGGACAAAATGAATGAGTTTCTGCCGACTATGAGAAACTTTATTTTACCAGGGGGTCATTTTGCTATATCTACTATTCACGTAGCTAGATGTGTTTGTAGGCGTTCTGAAAGGTGCTGCGTAAATATGGTTGAACATGAACTTTTTGTGGCACCATTAATAGTAAAATATCTGAACCGTCTCAGCGACTACCTTTTTGTATTATCAAGATATATCGGCCATTCTTTAAACGTTCCTGAAGTTAAATGGATGCCTAGGTAGTAATGTATTTACTATTTCATTGGAAAATATAAGCGAGTAGTTAATAAAGTTTGCAATAATTTCTTATTTTGCCTCCATGGAGTTTGGTATAATTAAAAAAGTTTTATTCCCTCTTCTTTTTGGGTCAATAGTTTCATGTAATCACCAACAGTATCCTGTAGTTGTTCAAACCAAGGTAATACATGATACACTTATTGTTAGACTTCCACCCGTACCTGTTGTACCTCCTTCAACCACTAGTTCTCTGGACAGTTTGTTATATGATGTACATACTACAGGTACTCCAAATTTCAATTTGCGCAAACCAAATTTTGTTGTTATTCATCACACAGCACAAGATAGCTGTGCGCAAACATTTTACACATTTAGTTTAGAGCGAACAAGAGTGAGTGCACACTATGTTATTGGTAGAGATGGTCGACAATATCATCTACTAAATGACTATTTAAGGGCTTGGCATGCAGGTGTAAGCAAGTGGGGGCATGTCACTGATATAAATTCTTGCTCAATTGGTATTGAACTGGATAACAATGGGAAGGAACCCTTTTCAGGGGCACAGATCAATAGCTTACTATTGCTTCTCGATACTTTAAAGAAAACCTATAATATCCCATCCTCTAACTTCATTGGGCATGCAGATATTGCTCCTCGTCGTAAAGATGATCCTAGCATTTACTTCCCATGGAAACTTTTGTCTGAAAAAGGATTTGGATTGTGGCAGGATAGTATTCCGCCATCAATTAATGTGGATAGTAACTTTAATGCCCTAGAAGCTTTGCGTATCATAGGATACAATACATCTGACTCCACTGCTGCAATTATTGCATTCAAGAGGCATTTTATGAAGGATGAATCCTCAAAGACACTAAATGAATGGGATAGAAAGACACTGTTTAATTTGTATAAAAAATATCTGTAATCAACCCTTATCTACTTCTTGCTTTAAATTTCTGATTTATGGATATTAGTATGAATACCCCCGCACTCTTATTTCCTGCAATTACTTTGGTTATGCTGGCCTACACAAACAGGTATATTGCCATTGCAAGCACTGTTAGGGCTTTACATGATAGTTATGAAAAGTATGAGGACAAGCGAATAATTCACGGTCAGATTAAAAGTCTGAGATATAGACTAAGACTAATAAAGAATATGCAGATACTGGGCGTATTTTCCTTTTTATGCTGTATACTTTGTATGTATTTTATCTATGCTGAACTAATACTTTTGGCTCACATAGCGTTTGCAGCTGGTATGGTTTCATTCGCAATTTCATTGCTGATTTCCCTAAATGAGATAAATCTCAGTACAAAAGCTATAGAACTTGAGTTAAGTGATATTGATGGTCTCGAAAATCCTACAGTCGTTCAATACATTAAAAAGAAGTTCGAGAAGGAATAAAATTTAGCTATTATAAGGTAAATTAACTTTTTTTACTTCTTGGTACTATCTGTTATCGGCAGTTTACTGCTAGTACTATCTATTAATAGGTTATGTTTAGTTGTGCTATCATCTGTTGGTGGAGCAACTACTTTCAGCCTTTTTCTAAAAGGCTTTTTCTCAATTGGTGGTTCAACTGGTTGAGAAACGCTTGTAGAGTCTTTTGTTGCTGAAGGTGTCGTATTCTTTAGTGAATCTATAGTTTGCTTATTTTCTTCAATTGAAGGTGCTGGCTTAACTTTAGATGAGTCCTTTACAACTGGCGTAATGTTGATAACCTCTTTTGTAGGGCTTTCTTCTTTTTTACTTTCGACAGTTGGTGAGGGGACTACTGGTATTGAGATGCTTTTAGAAGATTTTGTAGCTGTGGGTAAAGTATTTTTAATCGAATCAGACTCCAGTTTGCTGATGGCAGAGGCAGGTTGTGAGCTAGCGACGGTGTCTTTTACAACTTGTTCTGCAGTTTTAGCTCCGGTCTTCTTTCTTCTTTCTTGCTTAGTTTCTTCTTTTAGAGTTGATTCTTTCTGAGCTGTATTGGTATTGGTTGAATCAAGTGTCTGAACATTATTTTTTTGTGATTCATTTGAAGTAGTTGCTATTGGTGTCGCTATTGTATCTATAACAACTTTTTCGGATGGCTGACTATCCTTCTTTTTCTTTTTTTCTTTTTTAGTTATGATAGCTGGAACAGGTGGTTCTTCTGTCTTAACAAGAGGTACTAGTGAAGAATCGGATGTTTGTACAATCTGCTCCTGCTTCTTATCTTTTTTCTTGTTACTATTATTTCTTTTTTCTTCTAATTTAACTTCCCTGATTGCATTAATACTATCTGCTCCAGATAATCCCTTAGTGGCAGATGCGAGTGAACTGTCTTCTGTTGGAGTGGTAACGATAGATTCTACTACTTTCTTCTTTTTTTTGTCAGCCTTTACTGGCTTAGAGGATTTTACTGTTGGTGGGAGGGAAGAAGTTGACGTTGTTGAAGTACTGTCGGTAGGATTTACAATAGCAGAGTTGCTGGCATTATCGGTTGGAACAGGATTAGTTACTACCTGTTTCTTCCCTTTTTTGTTAGTTTTAGCCTTTGCAGCCATTACATAACTCCTGATTGCATTTACACTGTCACTACCCGTTAATCCTTGGGTGATGGAAGCTATTGTTGAACTATCTAGCAATTGCTCCTCCTTGGTTATTTTCTTGTCTTTACCTTTTATGGATTTACTTGCTTTCTCAGCCATTACATAGCTCCTTATGGCATTCACGCTGTCTGCACCTGTAAGCCCTTTTGTTACGTTTGCAATGGTAGCACTGTCCAACGACGAACCATCTCCTTTCTTTTTATCTGTTTTAACTATTTTGGGTTCCAGATAATTTTTAAGAGCGTTGATGCTATCGGCTCCTGTTAGTCCTTTTGTAATTGATGCTATGGTTGTACTGTCTAAGGCTGCGACTCCTTTCTGATATTTTTTATCCCCTTTCAGCGCTTTTTCTATCTTTTTTGTTGCCAGATAACTCTTTATTGCCTTTAGGCTATCGGCTCCTGTTAGTCCATTGGTGATAACAGAAAGTGTGCTGTCATCAATAAAATCGCCTCCTTGTTTTCTTCTTTGTGCTTCCTTATATTCCTTTGTGACTAGCTCTAGCTTTTTAGAAACATAAGCACTGTCATCTCCTGTTAGTTTTTGTAAAACGTGGGACAAGCTGTCTGTCATTTTTTTTGATTGAAGCTTCTTTCTTGTCGTTCTACTTTCCAAAAGTTTCAAAAGGTCTACATGGTCATTAACAACATCAGTAGAAATTTCATTAGCGTCTAATTTCTGGTGCCAGTCCCTTGGCTTTATAACAACTCCGCTGTCTAGCAATGCCATTTCCTCCTCCGATTTTACACAATGCTCCGTTTTTAAGCTATCCATACCACACCATTCAACGGGTATGTCTACTTGTGTCAGATAGGTCCCTTGGTTTGACTGCATCATTGGTTCTTTCTTTACAAAGCCAATTATCTTTCCATCAATAAATCGTAGCATTACCTTCAGTACATATTCATAATCACCCTCTCTTAAATTCTCATGATAATCTTCTCCTTTGATGCTATCCATTTCCGCCTTGTTCATTCTTCGTATTCTGTAGACCATGTTTTGCGGAAGACCTAAATCTGTTATTTTATGAATGACTGCTGGCCAGTTTTTCCTTGGCTTTTTAGCCATATCATCTTCTTGGGCATTAGAATGCAAGTGAGAAAATATAAGTATAGTTAGTAGGATTAATGTAGGAATGAAACGAAATTTCAATTCACTTTGCATAAATGGGTTTATATGTAATTTCATTCTATGATTGATTGTCACAAGGACAAAATAATAATAATTTGCCCGAGATTACGAAAATAATCTCAAATAATTCAATTAGACACAATAATAAGCTATTTTATCTTTATAAATTACTATAATCTCCTAATCAATTTCCTTAAAGGGGTTTCAATAAGTTGATAGCTGATGGCGGAAATTAAAACTAGTACACAGAGGTAAACATAAAAGAAATTGGTTGGCTGTGTGTAATAGAAAGGTTTGGTTATTTTGTATAATGCTTCGTGAATGGGTATTTGTAATATGTAAATTCCAAAGCTTATCTCTCCCAAAAATACCAATAGTTTGTGGTTGTTTATCCTGCTTATCAGTCCATTGTTCAAAGAAATAATTAAAATAATGAATCCAAATAGTATTGCCAGAAATCCATTGTGGTAATTGCCATCAGGAACTTGATATTTTAAAAGTGCACCAGTGAGCGCCAACAAAACTATGACTAGCCAATCCCAGTTTCTAGAAAAACGTTCATAGG
>CANGFK010000039.1 GCA_947452925.1 Chitinophagaceae bacterium
GGTATGACCAAATATGCAGCGATGGAGGCATTTGTGCGATGGAGGTATTAGTTTATATTTGCAGTTACATTGAATTTTTTCAGCCTGTAACTTGGGATGAACGTTTGAGAAGTTGATTTCAACTTGCGTAGAGTTTAGGTAAATCTGTAGTTTAAGACGAGAAAATATTTTTACTGGTTAGGGGTTTGTCTTTTGGTTGCCGTAATATAAATATCAAGTTATTACTCATGGAAAAATCAACTTTAAATAGATTCTTTTTAAATCAATCGGATAGCTTCGAAAGGCTTCTTGTTATAGATTGGATGCTTAATCCTATCAATGATGACACGCTGAAAGCTTGGATGAAAGAAAACTGGGATCTTCTATCAGACTACAGCAATGGCGAAGAACCAGATGTAGAAAAAATCTGGTTCAAACTTCAGGAGTCTATCAAGAAGGAAAGAGCCACTCCAGTTGTATCCATCAATCAGACAATACATAGAAAAGGCTACAGCAAGAAGTTAATTACGAGATTCTCTGTAGCGGCAGCCGTTTTAGTAATGGCTTTTAGTGCCTATACCTTCTATAAATCTGCTACTTCTACAAAGCAGGATGAGAACTTAGTAGCTTATGGAAAAAGCTTAATTACAGAAGAGAACAATACAAATACTAACAAAAAAATTAAGTTAGAAGATGGAACAGTAGTTTTACTAAGTCCCAAATCTAGTTTTTATTATCCCTTGCACTTTGCAAATGCCAAAAGAGAGGTTGCATTGAGAGGTACTGCTTTTTTTGAGGTATCTAAAAATCCAGAGAAGCCCTTTTTTGTTTATGCAAACAATGTCGTGACAAAGGTTTTAGGAACGAGTTTTACAATCAAAACAAATCCAAACACCAAGGAAGTGTCTGTGTCTGTGCATACTGGACGAGTGCAGGTATTTGAAAAAAATTCAGCTAGTCAAAGTGCGTTTAATGATAAAGTTTTAACCTCTAATGGAGTAATTATAACAGCTAATCAAGAAGCAATCTACTCTAATAAAAATAATGATTTTCAGACCACTTTAGTTCCTGTGCCACTCCCCATAGCTAGTGTGAAAGCAAAGATAAAAGGGTTTGATTTTGACAGAACATCTTTGCCAGATGTTATTGCTCTAATACAGCAGGCATATGGAGTAGAGATTGTTTTGGAGAATGAAAATTTTAATAAATGTATTTTTTCTGGTGAGTTAAATGAAGAAAACCTTTTTGAAAAACTAGATATAATCTGTACTGCAATTAATGCTTCTTATGAAGTTTCGGGTACTAAAGTTTTGATAAAAGGGAAAGGGTGTAAATAATTTTTTATAACGGATAGCTAGCCACTTCCTATACTAATATAGTTTTTACTGGGCATTTTCTACCAAATGCTGAAATTGTTAAGTGTATAACGGTGTAGTCTGCCATTAATGCGTTTTGAATGAAACATAAGATTTTACAATTGTTTGTGTGTTGCTTGTTTGTG
Source organism: Chitinophagaceae bacterium (assembly GCA_947452925.1). Taxonomy (GTDB): domain Bacteria; phylum Bacteroidota; class Bacteroidia; order Chitinophagales; family Chitinophagaceae; genus Parasediminibacterium. The sequence continues at coordinate 1,481 of CANGFK010000039.1, forward strand.
AGTTTGTTCTTGCCCAAGCAAGGTTTCGCTCAGCAGGTTCTAGACAAAAAGATAACTATATCAGTAAATGATATTGAGTTAAGAAAAGTCTTGGAGCAAGTTCAAAAACAAGCAGGCGTTCACTTTTTGTATAGCCCTAACACCATTGATGACAGTAAGAAAGTAAGCTTTCATATCAAGGATAAAAGCTTGAAAGACTTTTTTACCGAAATGCTTGCCTCCTACGGTATCAGCTTCAAGTTCATCAGTGACAAAAAGTTTCTTTTGTTCATCGATCGACCCCAAAAGGGGAGTGTTAGTGACTTAGCTCCTCCTGTTGTAGAAAAAAAAGAAACCCCATCAATTGTTGTAAAAGGTATAGTTAAAGATAGTAGTGGTAATCCTTTGTCGGGGGTTACCATTACTGATAAAAGCACTGGCTTGACTGCAGTAACTGATAGTAAAGGGTCTTTTTCAATAAAAGTATCAGACAATTTCCCTGTTCTTCGCTTTCGGCATATTGGTTTTGCTACCTTGGAGAAGAGTGTAAATGCTACCGGTTTTTTGTCTGTTTCTTTGTTTGAAGTAGCCAATAGTTTGAATGAAGTAGTAGTGATTGGCTATGGCTCTGTTAAGAAAAAAGATTTAACGGGTTCTGTTTCAAAAGTGAATATTGCAGACTTGAATAAAGCACCTGTTCGTTCTTTTGATGAAGCATTGGCAGGCCGTATAGCGGGTGTTCAGGTATCATCAGCAGATGGACAGCCTGGTGCAAGTGTTACTATTTCTATCAGAGGAAATAATTCATTAACGCAAGACAACTCCCCTCTTTACGTTATCGATGGGTTTCCAATAGAAAATCCAAATAACAACATCATCAATCCTGCTGAGATTGAAACAATGGAGGTACTAAAGGATGCTTCAGCTACTGCAATATATGGAGCAAGGGGAGCGAGTGGTGTAATCATCATCACTACTAAGAAAGGAAAAGTGGGAGCGCCAGTAATTTCATTTGATGCTTACTACGGTTCTCAGACTAGCCTAAAGCGAATGGCTGTAATGGATCCTTATAATTTCATTAAATACCAGTATGACCTGGATTCGAATAAAACGAAGAATACCTTTTTTATAAATGGTAAAACACTTGATTCCTACAAAAATGTAAAGGGAATTGACTGGCAGGGACTATTGTTTAGAACTGCTCCCATGGAAAATTTGAATTTGTCTTTGACGGGTGGAACAGCGACTACTAAATATTCAATTTCTGGATCAGCCCTATCACAGCAGGGCACTGTTATTAATTCTGATTATACCCGCTATCAAGCGCGTTTCGTTCTAGATCAGTCAGTTGGAAGCAAAGCAAAAGTGGGTATTAATGTCAACTATAGCAATTTAATTGCCAATGGTGCTTCAACAACAATAACAACAGCGTTCAATGGTAACAGTAGAGGATTGATGTATAGTGTTTGGGGGTTTAGGCCTGTTTCTGGCGATAGCACAAACTATAACTTGCTTCACAACCTGTTTGATACAAGCATTGTACTCACCAATGATTACAGAGGAAATCCAATTATAAATACAAGCAATATTCTAAATAGGAAAGCGACAAATGCCCTAATTGCTAATATTTACTTTGATTATACACTTTCCTCAAAACTAAGATTGAGAATGACTGGAGGAATGAGCAAAACACAGCTAAGGTCTGATGTTTTTTATGGCTTGAATACAGTACAAGGAAATCCTGCTAGTCCTGTGGGCGCAAACGGGCCAAACGGTTCTGTGAACTACGCTAATACCAATACTTGGGTAAATGAAAACACCTTGACTTATAACAACCAGATTAATCGCTATAATTTAATTAATATTTTAGGAGGCGCTACTTTCCAAGGCACTACTTCTGACAGTTATGGTTATTCTGCCATACAAGTTCCGAATGACCAGTTGGGGATAAGTGATTTGGGGGAAGGTATTCCTTTGGCGGTATCTGCTGGCAATTCTAGCAATAAGCTGGCTTCCTTTTTAAGTAGGGTTAATTATACATATCTCACAAAATATTTGTTTACAGTGTCCTTTCGTGCGGACGGTTCTTCTAAGTTTTCTCCTGAAAATCGTTGGAGTTATTTCCCTTCTGCAGCGTTTGCGTGGAAGTTGGGAGATGAGTCATTTATGAAGAAATTAAGCTGGGTGTCTGATGCAAAAATCAGAACTAGTTGGGGCGTAACTGGAAACAATAGGGTGGGGGATTTTTCTTACCAGTACAGTATTTATTCTCCAATATCTGCAACTTATATGTTTAATAATTCGCCAAGTAGAAGTGCAATACCTTATTCGCTTGGTAATCCAAACCTGAAATGGGAAACAACTGTACAGTCAGATCTTGGATTGGATGTCTCTTTCTTAAACCAACGAATTGATATAACGACTGATTACTATAACAAGGATACAAAAAACCTGCTTTTGTTTGCATCCTTACCAACTTCAATGGGGTATTCTAATGCTTACAAGAATATCGGACAGGTTAGAAATAGTGGTTTGGAATTAAGTATCAATACCATCAACATTAAGTCTAAGAATTTCAGTTGGTCAACATCTTTTAATATTACTTTCAATAAGAGTAAAGTAATTGCATTAACTCAAAACCAGGAAACATTACTCTCTTCCATCAACTTTGACCAGAATTACGCTACCCCTTTATACATGGCTAAGATAAATCAGCCCATTTCTCAGATTATTGGCTACAAGTGGGATGGTGTTTATCAGTATGCTGATTTTAATCAGGTTGGAAATAAGTATTCATTGAAAGATAATGTCCCTAATAATGGTAATGCAAGAAATGTAATTCAGCCAGGGGATATCAAGTACAGAGACATTAATGGAGATGGTGTGGTGGATAATAACGATATTACGGTAATTGGTAATCCATACCCCAAACACATCGGTGGCTTGTCAAATACCTTTAAATATAAAAGTTTCGATCTGGGTATCTTCTTCCAATGGTCTTATGGTAATGATATTGTTAACTTGAACAAACTGATTTTTGATGGGAATCAGTTGGGGGTTGTCAATCTAAATCAGTATGCTAGTTACGAAAACAGATGGACGCCAACTAACACCAATACCAATATCTACCGTTCAAAGGGTGGTGGGCCGAAAGGAATTTTTTCTACAAGAATAATTGAAGATGGGTCTTACCTGCGTTTGAAAACAATACAGGTGGGCTATAATTTACCAGCAGCTAAGCTGAAGAGAGTGGGTATAAAGAGTATGCGGGTTTATGCTTCTGGTCAGAATCTGTTTACATGGACCAAATATTCTGGAATGGATCCTGAAGTCTCCAGTTATCAAACAACACTCACACCTGGTGCAGATTATTCGTCTTATCCAAGGGCTAGAACAACAACAATCGGTGTTAACATAAACTTTTAGTTGTAAACCGGAAATCTGTAATTGAAAAGCAATGATGAAAAATATAAAGTATCAAAAAATGTTCAGAAGTTTTAGCAGCATCCTGTTGCTTTCATCTTTTTTGTTGTTAGTGGGATGTAATAAATTTTTAGACACCCAACCTCAGAATGTCACGCCCGTGAGTGATTACTATTCAACGGTAGCCCAAATAAACAGTGCCCTTACTGGTGTTTATAGTGTTTTGGCTTCCCCCAACTTGTATGGGGATGCCATGTGGGATGCTTATGGTGCACCTACGGATGAATCTTTTTACACCTCCTCTTCAACCATCACGGGGCCACAAGTAATGAATTTCACTTCCTCCGATCCAAATATTGCGAATACTTGGGCGGAATTGTATATCGGCATCAACAGGGCAAACCTGGTATTGGACAATTTAAACAAACCTTCCATGGACTCAACTAGCAGGGCTACTATAAAAGGGCAGGCTTTGTTTTTAAGAGCCTATTACTATTTTCTATTGGTGTCCAACTGGGGCGATGTGCCTTTGAGGTTGAATTCTACTTCATCACCAGACAGTGTCTCTTTCCCTAGAACAGACTCTAAAATTGTTTATAATCAGATAATTGCAGACATGACTGCTGCTGACTCATTAGTGCAGCCAATTACCTTTTACGGTTTTGGTGGGCGTATTTCTAAAACAACCGTTGAAGGTATTTTGGCAAGAGTTTGTTTGTACAGGGCAGGGTTTCCATTTACAGACGATCATCTTCCTTGGTTCAAGCAATCGCTTTATTGGTCCAATAAAGTACTTAATGCAGGAATTCATTCATTAAATCCTAGTTACAGTCAGGTATTTATCAATCATTGTCAGAATGTATTCGATATTAAGGAAAGTATGTGGGAGGTAATGTTTTATGGTACTGGTAACGGCAATCCGTATCCACAACTTGGTAGGGTAGGGAATATAAACGGCGTTACCTGCAAGGATCTTGTTCGTGGATACTGCTATGGTTTTATTTCTGCACAGTCAAAGCTGTATAATTCATTCAATGTAAAAGATACGATAAGAAGAGATTGGTGTATTTCTACTTATACAGATACAACAAGTGCTGCTGGCGTAACTGCAAGGTCCTACTATTCCAAAACATCTATCTACAACCGTTGTGATGGCAAATGGAGAAGGGAATATGAAATTGGGAATAACAAACAAAAAAATAATACCTCCATCAACTTCCCACTGCTTCGTTTTGCAGATGTTTTGTTGATGAAAGCAGAGGCGGAGAATGAAGTGAATAATGGGCCTACTCCCGAAAGCTACAACGCAATCAACCAAGTAAGAAGGCGTGGGTATGGGTACCCGGTTAATACGCCCAATGTTATTTCTGATGTGCCTTCCGGATTGTCTTATGCGGCATTTCAGCAGGCTGTGTATGATGAACGATACAAGGAATTGTGTTTTGAAGCCTTACGTCGCAACGACTTGATACGTTGGGGAATTTACATTCCAACTATGAAGACAATGGCCCAGCAAATGCCTACTAGTGCAGCTGCTTTAGCATCTGTAGCTGCAAATAATATTCAGCAAAAGAATGTTTTATTCCCAATTCCAATTGGGGAATTGTCTTTAAATCCTGGAATTGGTAAACAGAATGTAGGATGGTAGGGTTAAATTCTGAAAAGGAACGGTAAGACGGAGTTTCGGAGTTTAGTTAATAAGCCTACTTTGAAATGACCAGTTGTTTTGAGGGGTAAACCGGTTGTTTCAAAGACTGAAACAGTTGTTTTGAAGGTTGAAACAGTTGTTTTGAAGACTGAAATAATTGTTTTGAAGGTTGAAACAGTTGTTTTGAAAGTTGAAAAAGAATAATCTGGTAATAAATGCTTGGGTTTTATAATAGATGAATATGAGAAATGGAATACTAATATTAGTCCTGTCGGTACTTGCAGTCTCTTGTACTAAAAAAGACGTGGGCGCAGTTTCATTTGATGTAACAACGTCTTCTACCACTTACAATGTTGGAGATAGTGTTGTATTCAATTTTAGTGGTAACCCAGACTATATAGTGTATTATTCTGGTGAGAACGGACATCAGTACCAATATCGCAATAGAACCAAAGCGCAGGGAACGCCCTACCTGAACTTTCTAACCTACTTGCAGTTTGGAACGCATCCCAACACGCTACGCCTGCTTCTATCAACTGATTTTAGTGGAAGTTATGATACAGTTGGAATACGAAATGCTACATGGACCGATATTACCAGTAAGGCAATATTATCTACAGGAAAGGATAGTACCTTCTCGGGAAATATTTCGCTAGCAGAATATAACCATCCCGATACACCAATTTATGTTGCTTTCAAGTTTGCTGACAAACAAGACGGTGTTGTATCACAGCGTACCTGGACCATCAGAAATCTATCACTGATTAACAAATTACAAGATAGCTCAAGTTCTACTTTGTTGGATATTCCGAATAGCATCTGGCTAGGCGTTAATTTTTTAAACCCTGCGGTGTTATGGACGATTTCAAATGCTAGTTTAAGAATTTCAGGGGGCAATTTAACTGCTCCTTCCAATGAAGATTGGGTGATTTCTCAGCCAGTAAACTTGGGAGAGGTAAATCCTGATACGGGTGTTGCTATCAAAACATTGACAGCCCCTGTTCTAAAAAGTTATTACCATATTTATACTAAACCAGGTAATTATACAGTTGTTTTTGATGCTGTAAACGCAAATTCAACTAGCAGAACTGAAGGACAAAAAACAATAAATATTACGATACAATAGCTATAAATTAAGATAAATGAGACTGATTAAAACGATGCTTAAATTCATTAAAGTAAACTTCTTGCGTAGGCAAGTGAAAGAAACTGTTCCTGCAAAGACAGTACAATTAGATGCGCGCAAGAGCAAAAACTTTTTAGAAGTGGTAAGAACTGGTAATGGAGGCATTGCAGCTTGCTTTGTTGTATTATTTTTTGCCACAACTTCCAACGCACAGCTTCTGAATAAAGCTTTTCAGAATGCAGACCAACACTGCAAGAATATGTTGCTTGTTGCTCATGACCCTTCAAAGCCACCGCGCACCACAAAACCAGATGGCACACTTTCTTTTTCACCAAACATCTACGATTGGACCAGCGGATTCTTTGCGGGTAACCTATGGTATACCTATGAGGCTACAAAAGATGAAGTGTTGAAACCAGCTGCCATCAAGTTTACAGAGGCACTGGACTCTTTACAATATTTCACCGGTCATCATGATATTGGTTTCATGCTTTTTTCCAGTTATGGCAATGGCTACCGACTTACAAACAACGAAAAATACAAGGATGTGTTGGTTCGCGCAGCTAAATCTCTTTGTACCCGCTTCAACCCTAAAGTTGGTTGTATCAAAAGCTGGAATCAGAACCGATCTTGGGATGGGACAACTATCTGGCATTATCCGGTTATTGTAGACAATATGATGAACCTAGAATTGTTGTTTTTTGCATCTAAGGTCACGGGCGATACTTCTTTCAAGCATATTGCGATCACCCACGCTCTTACAACGATGAAAAATCATATCCGCCCCAATTACAGCACTTACCATGTGGTTGATTATGACACAGTAACTGGAAAAGTACTGCATCAGGAAACTTGTCAGGGCTATGCCAATAATTCCACTTGGGCGAGGGGACAAGCTTGGGGTATTTATGGCTATACACAAGTTTATATGGAAACGGGCGACAAGCGCTTTTTGCAAACAGCGCAGCACCTTGCGGACTTTTTCATAGATAATCCGCGCCTTCCTTCCGATAAGATTCCTTACTGGGATTTCAATGCAAATGAACCAGGGTATCATCCGCTGTTCAAGTACGATTCTGTAAAATACAAGGATAAGCCAAGGGATGTTTCGGCAGCAGCAATTGTTGCATCTGCTTTATTTGATTTAAGCAAATACAGTGGCAAGAAAGGAATAGTATATAAGAAGACCGCCATTGAAATATTAAAGTCATTGTCGACCGATAAGTACACTGCCGAAGTAGGTACCAACAATAACTTCATATTGAAACACGCAACAGGCAGCTTGCCACATGGCTCAGAGATAGACAAGCCATTGGTCTATGCAGATTACTATTACTTAGAAGCATTGCTGAAATACAAGAAAACGCTTTAGTTTGAGACCTACACAATAAATAGGTGTTAAGCTGTAAAATTCATCAGGAGGAAAGGCAGCGATCATTATCTATGGGAGCATGAATCATAAACTCAAACACCCATTTTTTGAGGGTTTCGTCCCACACTTCTCTTATGTGCCTACCAAATTGGGGGTGGTTGGTGCATTGATCAGGGGTTTCTTCAGCGTGAGCTCCCGGTGCCAATAAACTATCTATTAATTCATAAGTATGTCCTTTACCATTAGCTTCTAGGAGTGTTTGGGCGGAGGAAAATGCAGTATAAACCAGTATCGAAGTAATTAAAAGGGCAAGTAATTTCATTTTATAATGTTGTCATCAAATATAGATTATTTCAACATTATCCTCTCATACTCTCTCTCAATAAGTATAATTCACAAGTATTAAGAGTATAAAATATTTTATGTAAACATATTATAGAGACACTAATTGGTATCGGATGCATAGCTGACCAAGCCAATTGATTATATAAGTTAGGTTAATTGATTCGCTGACCAAGCCAATTGATCATGCAATGACGCGAAGATGTTAGCGATGGATAAAAAATAGCTTTCAATGACTTGAATTGATACCAAAACATCCCAATTTCATTCTAACTAACCTCCACTTCTATCCAAAACCAACTAATATCTTTCCAAAACCTTTCGTTTTCTTTCCAAAAGTTACCGTTTTCTTTCCAAAAGCTTGCCTTTTCTTTCCAAAACCTATCGTTTTTCACGTGAAAAAGGGTAACTTCTGGAAAGAAAACGATAACTTTTGGAAAGAATTTACTCGGGAATAAGCGTTAATTCACCACTTTCTGATGTAGATAAGTTCATCAGGGAAAAAAGACTGTATCCTTTGGATGCAATCATGCTTTTTCCTGCTTTTAATAGGACGGGAGTTCCTGAAATGAGCTTGCCTTTGTATATATTTAGGTCGGTTTTGCCCGTATTACTAATAGTACTTCCTACTTTTACCTTCACTTGCAACTTAAAACTTCCAAACAATATTTTTATGATGCGCATTTTTGCAGCAATCACACTATCTACTATATCAAAACCATAGTCGCCCAACTCTTGTGTAGTGTCAGCAAATAGTTTCATCATAAAACTACCTGTTAAATGGATGTCTTCTAGCGATTGAACCATCTGTAAGTCCCTTTTTTGGCTATAATCTTGAGCAGATTTGGTTGCTGCGGTAAAACTAACCTCCCTTAATAAGGCTGTTGCCCCATTGGCAGCATCTATCTCCAAATCTATTTTGCTTTCTGTGAGATAAGCTAACAAAGGGCTGGGGGAAATGGTATAAGAATCGTGTTTTGCTTTCATTAAATTAAATAATATTATCCTACTTTCCGTACCTGAGGGATAATTTATCTTGCCATTGACAGTAATAGTGCCACCCCAATCGCCTAATTCCTTGAAGCTGGGAGTAAAAAGACTTTTCAGAAACTGAAACGAACCCCTCAGGTGTTTCATGATGGGCTTCATCAACGTATTTCGCTGCTGACAAAGCTTGTGACTTCTTTTTTCAGCAGCCAAAAAGAGTTTATTATTGTTTATTGCCTTATTGCATTCAATAAGGTCTTTATCTAGGTCTATCCCTTTGCTAGTAAGCATTGCAAGGAGCGGACTATCTTCTCCATCTGCATCCACTTTTTCTTTTATAGCCATTAAAAGTGTTGTTTGACCAGTAAAATCAGTTGGATAATTGATGTGTGGCATATCGTTTTATTAGTTTCAGCAATAAAACATTGCCGAAGGCTCACAAGCTACGAGTAAAGTGGTATAATCAATAAATAAAGCAAAGTATTTTGGGAGGAAGAGGAATTAAACACAGGGTAGCATATTACACATAGCCATTTATTCTACTTCCTCTATATTATTATGTATTAAAGAAGGAAGTGAGTTGTTGCTATTTGTATAAGGAGATAATTAATTTGCCTCTGCTGCCTGTTCTTGTGTTTTCTTAGCTGTTTTAAATAATAAAAACGCGCCAACAATAATCAGTATTACTGAAATGATTTCCGCTTGCGTTGGTTGGAAAGGCAAGCTTTCATATTTAGTGTTTACCCTTATTTTTTCTATTGTAAACCTTTCCAGTCCATTAAAGATGAGGTAGAGTCCTGTCATCTGTCCGGCAATTTTTAGTTTGCCTCTTAACGACCAGAGAATGAAAAATAGTATGGTGCACACCACTGTTTCATAGAAGGCTGTAGGAAATACCGGGATGGGCAACTGACTGCAATACTGCAGGGTATCACAGCCTGCTATACGTGTGCCTTCGCTGATTACATTGTGCGGATAGTTGTAAGCAAACAACCAGGTTGGCAAATGCCAGAACGGTTGTACAGAGATGTGTCTAACTGCATCTAGTGTTTTAAACTGGCTTAGATAAAAATCCATGTTATGCCCTAGAATCATGCTGAAATCGGTTGGAGTTGCTGCTACTACTTGTCCTGTTGGTGTGGAAATGAAGCTGCTGTTGAGAATGCCCCAGTCGCCGTCTCCACTTATATGACATCCAATACGACCTATTGCATAACCAATCATCAGTGCAGGTGCAAAGGCATCGGATAGGTGGATGATTTGTATTTTATTCCTTTTAGCATAGATAGCGATGGTTACTCCAGCGCAAATGAGACCACCATAGAAGGTAAGTCCACTAAAAGAAGTCAGGGCGCCGATTGGATCTTTGATGAAGTCGTTCCAGTTTTCTAAGTTGTGAAACACTTTAGCGCCAGCAAAACCAAAGATAGCAGCATAGATAACCAAATCGCCCACACGATCATGCGGCCAGATGCGAATAAAACGTTCCTCTGGTTTCGAAAGCTTTTCTTTGTGCTTCTCCCACCATTTAAGACCTGCGAAGAGGACGCCTACCAGTAAACCGACGGGTACATTTCCTTTGGTGGAAAGTATAAAAGCCTGTGGATCGTTCATTACATCGGGCAATATGAATGCACTGATGATTTTATATCCCAAAACAAAACCTAAGATAAAATTGAGGATTAAGTCGATGATGGAAGCCGGTGCACCCACCATTATTTTTTCTTCCGTACAAGAAAGAAGCCCTTGTCGTTGTTTTCTTTTAAGCTCTTCGGTAACAACCCAAGCGGCTATAAGGAAACAGATTGCTACAAAAAAGCCAAAAGTGTTGATTAGTTTCAGTGGCGTCCAGTCAACGCCAAACCAATCCTTAAAGGCATAGTATAAATTAGGGTACATATTGCGTAAGTTAGTAAGGCTTTTGAAAGACCTTTATAAAAAGGTTGCAATGATAATTAATAAAAAGCAACTTGGGATAATTCAAATGCTTAATAAAAAACTAAAAAGCCCCACTTTGCAGTGAGGCTAACTTATTTATACTAGAAAATAGACTAGTTGCAGTACTTGTCGAACTCTGAAATAAGGTGTTGTGCAATTACTTGTGCTGGACGACCTTCTATTTGATGACGCTCTACCATACTCACCAATTCACCATCTTTAAAAAGTGCAATTGCAGGAGAAGAAGGAGGGTAAGGCAATAATAACTCGCGCGCTTGCTTAACTGCTTCTACATCAAAACCTGCAAAGCTTGTTGCAAGGTGTGTAGGTTTCTTAGAAGCATTATTTACGGCCATCAATACACCTGGTCTGCAAGCACCTGCTGCACATCCACATACCGAATTGATTACTAAAAGGGTTGTTCCTTCTTGATTCACGGTTTCTTTCACCAAAGCGGCTGTGTTTAAATCTTCAAAACCATTGTCTGTTAACTCTGCCTTCATCGGCAATACTATTTCTGCTGGATACATTGCTATTATTTTTTATTAGGGTGCAAATGTACAATAAGAATAGGACTATCTATTCATTGAAGAAAGACAATATGCCTTTTTTCGAGTATCGAAAGTGACATTGTGTCTATTAAATTCAACTGAAAGTGTCATAATGTCTTCTGCGAGAGCCTGTTTTATGGCTTGGAATACCATTTGAGAAATAGATTGTCGTAAAACAAAATTTAATAACAGTATAAAATTTAAGATTATGACACTCGTAAAACACAGCAGTCCAAGAGTCATCAACGATTTGTTTGATGAAGTATTTAAAGGTTTCCCAACAACTTGGGGAAACGACACTTACTCAAAAAGAGTATTTCCTGCAGTAAACATCCACGAAACAAATGAGGCCTATCAGTTGGAACTGGCTGCCGCTGGTTTGAACAAAGAAGACTTCAAGATTCAAGCAGAAAATGATCTGCTGACCATCAGTTTTGAGAAGAAAGAAGAGGCTACACAAACAGATGCTAAAGTGATTAGAAGAGAGTTTGCGCATCAAAGCTTCAAACGTAGTTTTAGCTTGGATGAAAAGATTAATGTCGAAGGAATTCAAGCAAGATACGAGAATGGTATTTTGAAATTAACCCTTCCAAAGAAGGAGGAAGTAAAGATTTCTCCAAAAGAAATTACAATACTATAGTTTGTTTGGTGAGTTGAGTGGATGAAGAAAGCCCCGCGTGTTGCGGGGCTTTTCTGTTTTAAATATTTACTATCTGGCTTCCGCCGTTGGGTGTTCTTTTGAGATGTTGTTAGAATAAAGTTTTGTACTATTAGACATTAGCGAATGAACGAGTGTATAAGCATGCTCTGGTAGGTTTTACAGAGGTTGACTTTGACGATTAGTGAGAACAAATCACTACGTATTTATATTTAATACATCTTCAAAAAGTGATACTATTCGTTCTTTTAAAACTCTGTCAACAACTAAAGTTAGAATAGAAAGTATTAAGCAAATTATAAACGTTGTCAAACCGTCACTCTCAAA
>CANGFK010000040.1 GCA_947452925.1 Chitinophagaceae bacterium
AAAAGAGAAAAAGGATAAATAGCAACAAGGAATGTTAGATAAACTAGACGCAATACAAGCAAGATTTGAACAAGTGGGCGTGGCATTGACCAATCCCGAAATCATCAATAACCAACAGGAGTTTGGCAAATACAGTAAGGAATATCGTGCATTACAAAAAATAGTTGAACCGTATAATCAATATAAAAAAGTTATTGCCGACTACGACTATCTACGCGATAACCTTAACTCTGGCGATGAAGAAATGAAAGAATTGGCCAAGATGGAACTCCCAGAACTAGAAGAGCAAAAGACTTCCTTGGAAAAATTATTGACAAAACTATTGATACCAAAAGACCCTCAGGACGATAAGAATGCGATGATAGAATTGCGGGCAGGAACGGGTGGCGATGAAGCGAGTTTGTTTGTGGGCGATTTGTTGGGAATGTACCTGCGCTATTGCTCTAAAAAAGGATGGAAGACTGCAATAACCAGCGAAAACGAAGGCACTTCGGGAGGATACAAGGAAGTAATTATAGAAGTAACTGGTGAAGATGTTTATGGAACCTTGAAGTTTGAAAGTGGGGTACACCGAGTGCAACGTGTTCCTGCAACTGAAACACAAGGCAGGGTGCATACCTCTGCGGCAACTGTGGCCGTAATGCCAGAAGCAGAAGAAGTGGATTTTGAACTGAACCCGGCAGACGTAAAAATGGAAACTTCCCGTAGTGGTGGTGCTGGTGGACAGAACGTAAATAAAGTAGAAACTAAAGTTCAGCTGACACACATCCCTACTGGCTTGGTGGTCATCTGCCAGACAGAACGTAATCAGCTAGGTAATAAAGAAAAAGCTTTCGGCATCATGCGTACGAAACTGTATGAGGAAAAGGTGCGTAAAATAGAAGATGAAATCTCAAGGCACAGAAAGACCTTGGTGAGCACGGGTGACAGAAGTGCAAAGATCAGAACCTACAACTGGCCTCAAGGTCGTGTGACTGACCACAGAATTAACCTTACTTCTTATAATCTAGATGCTGTAATTGGTGGAGATATTGAAGATTTTATAGAAGCCTTACAACTAGCAGAGAACGCTGAAAAAATGGCGACTGAGCAATAATAGTTGTTAGTGGTTAGTTATTAGTGGTTAGTTATTAGTTGTTAGTTATTAGTGGTTAGTTATGCTAAAACTAATCACTAATAACTAACCACTAGTCACTAAATGGTCATCATCTCCTTTTCCTTTGCAGACAGGTGTTTTTCTACTAGCGCAATATATTTATCGGTGATGTCCTGTACAGTTTTTTCGGAGCCTTTGGCGATGTCCTCACTCAAACCATCCTTCTGCAATTTCTTAATTTGTTCAATACCATCACGACGGATATTTCTGATGGCAACCTTAGCTTGTTCTCCTTCTGCACATGCCTTTTTAAATAATTCCTTACGTCTTTCCTCCGTGAGTGGTGGCATAAACAAACGAATCTGAACACCATCATTTTGAGGGGTCACACCAATGTTTGCACCCATGATGGCACGATCAATCTGTGCAAGCATCTTCTTTTCCCAAGGCTGAATGGTAAGCGTACGTGCGTCTTGCACCGTAACATTTGCAATCTGATTGATAGGCGTAGGTGCATCATAATATTCAACCGTAATGCCGTCTAGCATGGTAGGGCTCACCTTGCCTGCACGTATCTTCACCAATTCGCTTTCGAGGTGGTTGATAGCTTTTTGCATGCTATCTTCTGTGTCTTCTATTATAAAATCTAAATCTTCTTGCATAGTCTTTTCTGTTTAAATCGGCGCGAAAATAAGCAAGATATTAGTTATGAGTTATGAATTATGAGTTATGAGTTGTCAGAGTCGCTCATCACTCATAATTCATAACTCATTACTAACTGCCTATTCTCTCTTTTAAAACGCCCCTCAGTTCGTGTTTAATATCGTCCGTCAGATTTTCTTTTGGTACTAAAAAAAAGGACTTCTCATCAAAATATAAGTGAATAAAGTGAGGGCTTTCGTAGTATTTGCTAAATGTGTCCCAAGGCCACATCACATGTCCATGTTCATTCTCCAACCTGATGCCAGCATCGGTTATGTAGATATTATAAGTATCCTTGAATGTGGCGGATTTGCGATAAATAGTATACGGAAGAATGAACCAGATGCTAACCATCATACAAACCCAGATGCAACTTCCAAGCATCAGGGGTTCGGGACGCACTTTGTGGTTATAGTATAAAACGGCTGCAACAATGGCAAATAAATTGACAACAATCAGCATCACCTTTATTTCCTTTTTAGAAAAGAAATGGTAACGTAGCCCCTGTATTGTTTTATTCTTATCGTAATTGAAACTGAAATGCATAAGGCACCAAAGGTAATAGAACCAACCTTTCGTGTTTCAAAACCCTGCAAAGGTTTTATTCTTTAATACCCGACCAATCAATAGGGTGCTCATAAAATATAACCCCATCAGGCCATGCACCCGGATGGTGACTGAATCCATCAATCAATGCAATTGAATAAGCGTTTGTACCGCCAGACTGAGTCGTCTGCGGTCCTTCCTTTTGCAACCTCTTCAACGACTTTATAGCTGGTCGGATAACTGCAATATGACCCGGCTTGCGCTCATCCTCATTTTTAAACACGGTCACTACCAGATAGCCTTTGTTAGCCAGATTCTGTGCTTCCAAACCTGTGTTGACTTTCACCCATCCTTCATTAGCTGAGCTATTGGTTTGAAGCCATTCATACTGTGCATTGGCCAACAACGATTGCTTGTGTTCTGGCGGACGAAGCAGATATACTCCCACTTTTTTAGAAAAAGAAGCAGCAAACGCACTACAATGTGTGGAAGAAGGATTACTGGAGACCGCAACCGTTTGTCCTGTTTCCCAATCTACACGGTATCCTTTCTGCCAAAGTTCCTCTACACGGGAAGAGTCTAGAAGCTTCAGCAGCTTACGCCCATTTGCCGTTATCGAATCAGTAAGCGCCTCCTGCGCAAAAGAAGTAATAGTAATAAAAGTGAATAGTAGGAACGTTAGTTTCTTCATTGCAAAGTATTTTATCTCTTGTTTGTGGCAAGTAAATATGCTTATGTAATAGTCCTTTTTGTTAAAAATAGAAGAACAGCATTACCTTGTTTATTAAAACTAACATGAACCAAAAATTGATGATTGCATATCGTATCAGTTATACTTATCTTAACGCATCGCAGTTTCAATTAGTATTTCACCAAAGCTTAACCAACTTCAATTTCAATATTAAACGGCTAGACTATACCTTTATCCCCTTTTTAGTTTACAAAGGACAATCGGTTATACAATCAAATATTAGTAGATGAAAATATTTTTCAGGCTGTTACAGTTTTCCAAGCCCTATCATCATTACGTACCAGAATACATCACTTACATTTTCTTTTTTATCGTCTTTGGCCTATTAAACTTCACACTACTTATCCCTTTGCTGGATGTATTGTTTAATAATACCCCTCCAAAGGTTATAGCAATTCCTCATTTTAGTTTCAGTGCAGAATATCTAAAAGATTGCTTTTATTACTACCTTAATGGATATTTAAAAACTCATAAAAAAATTGGTGTACTCATCTACGTCAATGTCGTACTTTTTATATTCGTATTACTCAAAAACCTTTTTGGATTCCTAAGTCAGAAGGTACTTACCAGAATGAGGGTGAATCTATTGAGCAAATTGCGCAGCGAGTTGTTTTATCAATACAGCAATCAGTCTCTATCATTCTATCATTACGAAAAAAAGGGTGACTTGCTATCCACCATCAGCAATGATGTTGTAGAGATAGAGAATTCTATTACCACATCTATACAAACTATTTTCAGGGAGCCATTTATGATCATAGCCACTTTCATCATGTTGTTTTATCTATCGCCGATGCTTACCCTGTTTACCCTTGTATTCTTTCCTGTATCTGGCTTCATCATCTCCAATATAACCCGTAGATTACGGAAGCAATCCAACCAAAACCAAGGGATGGTAGGAGTAGTACTGAATATGGCAGAAGAAGCTATTTCGGGGATAAGGATAATTAAGAGCTTTAATGCTGAAAAGATATTGAATCAAAAGTTTGCAGTGGCTAATAATAAGCTTTCCAAAACACTGAAATCAATTTTGAACCAAAGAGAAATGGCATCACCGTTGTCCGAAGTTTTGGGTGTATTCGTTATCCTGGTAATCATTGTTTATGGTGGGTGGTTGATATTGGAAGGTAAAAGCAGCCTCACTGCTTCGGGCTTCATCGCCTATATTGCCTTCTACTTTCAGATGATACAACCTGCAAAAAGTGTGGCAAATGCATTCGCTGTTCTGCAAAGAGGATTGTCGGCCGGAGAAAGGGTGCTGAGAATAATCGACATGCCTCACGTTATTGCAGACAAAAAAGATGCTATTTCAAAGAAAGAATTTACTAGCGAGATAGTTTATAATAACGTCTCTTTTGCGTATAAAGAGACTCCAATTTTAAAAGGACTAACCACCACAATCCCCAAAGGAAAAACCATTGCACTAGTTGGGGAGAGTGGTGCTGGCAAATCTACTTTTGCCGATTTAATCCCAAGGTTTTATGATGTTGTTGGCGGCAGTATCACCATTGATGGCGTAGATATCAGGGATATTAAAGTGAGGGATTTACGTACCCTGATATCTATCGTTTCTCAGGAGGCCATTCTTTTTAATGACTCAGTTCTCAATAATATCACTCTGGGAAGCGATGTCATAGATTTAGAAAAAGCAATGGATGCGGCGAAAATTGCCAATGCCCACGAGTTTATTATTAAACTTGAAAAAGGGTATGATACAGAGATTGGCGACAGGGGAATGCGTTTGAGTGGCGGACAGAAACAGCGTCTGACTATTGCTAGAGCTATCTATAAAAATGCACCTATTCTGATTCTAGATGAAGCAACTTCTGCATTGGATACCGAGAGTGAACGTTTGGTGCAGGATGCCATCAACAAGATGATGCAAAACAGAACGAGTATCGTCATTGCTCACAGACTAAGTACCATCCGACATGCTGATGAAATAATTGTTTTGCAAAAGGGGAATGTAATTGAACGAGGCAATCATGAACAATTATTAGCTGCTGGTGGTATGTATAAGAAGCTGATAGAAATGCAGGAGATGAAATAGGTTAATCGTCAACCGTTTACCGAGGTGCCGCTATCGGATAACGGTATATCGGTCAACGGTAAACAATAAGCACATGATCAATTTTATTCCCATATTCCCTTTAGGTATTGTTGTTTTCCCGGATGAGGTATTGAATCTACACATCTTCGAACCACGCTACAAACAATTGGTAAACGATTGTTATGCAGAGACAAAGCCTTTTGGCATCCCCACTGTGTTGGAAAATGGAGTAAACGAGTTGGGTACCCTGGTTAATATAATTGAAATAGTGGAAGTATATGAGGATGGGAAAATGGATATCAGAACCAAAGGGATACAAGTATTCAAGACATTGGAGTTGGTGAAGAGTATTCCAGACAAATTGTATAGCGGGGCAATTGTGCAATATCCCACTAATATCGTTTCGAGGAATGCGATGCTCATGTCTACGATTCTCCCAATGGTTAGAGAATTGCATAAGCTATTGAATGTAGAAAAAGACTTTAAGAAGCCTGATGAGGAATTGGTTAGTTATGATATTGCTCACCACGTTGGATTGCCTGTTAATGAAGAATATGAATTGAATAGTTTGTTGTATGAAGTACAACGACTAGAATACATCAGGAGGCATTTGCAGAAGATATTGCCCATCATTGCAGACGCTGAAAAGCTGAAGCATCGCATTCAACTTAATGGACATTTCAGGGAACTGAAAGGATTTAATTTCGATATTTAACCACAAAGACCACTAAAGAATAAACTCTAAAGTGATTCTCATTGTGCTTTGTGGTTAAGTCCTAGTGTTCCTTGTGGTTAAATAAAATAAATAATTATGACAACACTTTGCTTTGATTTTGGTAATACCCGTCTGAAGTGTGGGGTGTTTATTGACGGCAGCTTAAATACAGTAGAGGTACTTGCTGATGATAGTATTCAATCAGTTCAAACATTGTTGGACAAATACAAACCCAATAAAGCTATTCTCTCCTCTGTGATTAATCATGATACAGCCATTGAGGAATTGTTGGCAGGGTTTACACATTTTCACAAACTGAATCATACCAGTAAGTTACCTATTACTACACCTGTTGGCAAACCTGAAACCATTGGGGCAGACCGGTTAGCTATTTGCGCAGCTTCGGTTACGATGTTTCCCAATCAACATACACTGTCCATTGGTTTGGGTACTTGTACTACTTACAACTTTACTAATAAATACCATGAGTTCTTGGGTGGCAGTATCTCTCCCGGATTGATTATGCGTTTCCGTGCCATGCACGAACAAACTGCTTTATTGCCTTTGGTGAAGGCACAACATAATTTCCCATTGGTGGGATACGATACTAATACCAACCTGCAGAGCGGTGTAATATTGGGAATGAGTAAAGAAATAGACGGTATAATAGAAGCTTACCAAGAAAAATATGCTGACTTAAAGGTGCTGATGACTGGTGGCGACATGCCCTTTTTCCTCCCTCATCTGAGAAATGAACTGATTGCAGACCCCGATTTATTATTCAAAGGCCTTTATGCTATCAGTGAGTGCAATTAACCTTTACACTTTTTCACTCACTCCTTCGTTTCTTTGCGCCCATTATTAAGTTGTCTTTATGTATCAGTTTCACAAAATACTTTTTCATTTCAGAATAATAACAGCAGTCGCTATTGCTTCTATTATCCTTGGCAGTTGTGAAAATGACATAAAGCTGGTAAAAGCATTAGGTGAACATAAGTTAGGCATTGAAGAAGGGAAAAACATCGAAAGCATCATGACAAATGGTGGTAAACCAACCGCTCGACTAACTGCTCCACTAATGCTTCGTTACCAAACAGACTCCGCCAAAGTAGAGTTTCCTAAATCATTACATGTTGATTTTTATGACAGTCTTTCTACCGTAGAGAGTCAGCTATATGCCAGTTATGGTCGGTATCTAGAGAATGACAACAAAGTATATTTGAGTGATAGTGTTATTGTTTTCAATCGTAAAAAAGATACGCTTTGGTGCAAGGAACTCTATTGGGATCAAGCATTGGGTGTGTATTATACAGATAAACCTGTGGTAATAAGTCAGCAGAATCCCAGACAAAAGATATATGGACAAGGCTTGCGTGCAGACCAGAACTTTAAATGGTTTACACTCAACAAAATTGGACGAATCAACACAGGCAAACAAAGCTTTATTAATATTGCAGATAGCACTTATTAATTGATAATTGATAATGTATAATTGATAAACATGCCTATTCCTTCTTCACTTACAACTTACAACTTACAACTTACAACTGCTGGCCCTATTGGTGTTTTTGATAGTGGTTATGGTGGACTCACAGTTTTGAAGGAAATTGTGAAGGAGCTACCTCAATATAGTTACCTCTACCTAGGTGACAATGCCCGCGCACCCTATGGTCCACGCAGCTTCGAAACTGTCTATCATTACACTTTACAATGTGTGGAATGGTTTTTCAGTCAAGGATGCTCTTTAGTGATACTTGCTTGTAATACTGCTTCTGCAAAGGCTTTGCGAAATATTCAGCAGAAAGACTTACCCAATATTGCTCCCGATAAAAGAGTGTTGGGTGTTATCCGGCCTACAACAGAAGTGTTGGGACAATATACCCACACCAACAAAGTAGGAATTGTGGGCACCACCGGCACGGTACAATCTCAGTCTTACCCCATAGAGATAGCAAAGTTTTATCCCGACATCAAAGTATATCAGGAGGCTTGTCCTATGTGGGTTCCATTGATAGAAAACAATGAATACAACAATCCCGGAGCAGATTATTTTGTAGAGAAGCATTTACACAATCTGCTAAAACAAGATGCAGACATCGACACCTTGTTACTTGCATGCACCCATTATCCTTTGCTGATTGATAAGTTACGACATTTTACCCCAGCACATATTACCATTCTTTCCCAAGGAGAAATTGTTGCCAAGAGCCTTTCCGATTACCTACAACGCCATCCTGCCATAGAAAATAAGTGTCTACAAACTGGAACATTAGATTTCTATACCACCGACGATACCACCGACTTTGACAATAAAGCAACAATATTCTGGGGAGATAAGGTGCAATCTAAGCACGCGGTGATTTAGTTTGTTTGCCCACTAGAACCTACCAAAGTTGCTCGATTTTATATTGGGAAAAGTATTGGTCTCTTGTAATGATTGTAAGGTTATTGGATATACTCTGTGTAATGATGATTCTGTCAAATGGATCTTTGTGGTGAAGTGGAAGGGAGAGCAATAATAATGTATCAGCAAAAGTGATTGGCAAAATCTGAAACCCATTATCCTCTAACAGCTCTGCTACTTTGCTGTAATTACTTTTCATCTCTAGCTTACCTAAACTAGTTTTTATAGCCATTTCCCATAAACTTGCTATGCTAACAAAGTTTATAGTTCCACTTTTCTCTATTGCTTTCTTGGCTTTCGTAGAGAGTTGTTCATCGCCATTTAAAAACCAAATTAATGTATGGGTATCTAGTATGTTTCGCATCAGCTCATGTATTCATTAAAGTCCTCGAGGGGTTCATCAAAGTCATTACTCATTTTAAAAAGCCCTTTGCCACTGCCAAACTTTGGCTTCGGCATTTCTTTGATTACCTTTTCCTTTTTTGCTTTACTGATGAGAAAATCAATAAAATCAGCTACTTCCGCTTTCATATTTTCAGGAAGAGTAGAAATCTTGCTATATAAAAATATGTTATCCATATATTAACACTTTACAAACAAATTTAATGGATATTTTTCAGTTGAAAGTAATTAAGAAATTTCAACAAGTTAACTTGTTTTCTCAATACTATTTTTCAAGTCAACCAATCTTTGCCGTACGTTTGTTTGAAGATTGTTCTTTATTAATCTTGATACTATATTAAATGGAAATCTTAATGAAAAAGAATATAGGAAAATAACCTCTGTCTTTTGTTTTGTAATTTCTTTAAACGTCCAAGAACCTAAGAATGATTTAAAAATAAAAGGACCTTTTGTCATTTTAATCGCAGTAGCTTTTGGTCTATTGAAAGATACATATTCTGTTACCATACCCAACCCATTCTTGGCAACACAATAAGCCTTTATACCCTTATTGGCACTTGTAGCTCCTTCTATTAAACATGCTTTCTTTAAAAATGTATCCCAAATTAGACGCTTATCATAGTCCTGTGTAAAATCAAAAACCTTTTCAGCTATTTCGTCTATTATTATAGTTTCAGTGAATTTTATTGCTTTCATTTATTCAGAGTTCTTTTTTATTGATACTAATAAATAACGTTGGAATGCTTTTAGAATAATCCTAACTGGAATATTAAATAAAAGATAAAGTCGTTTGTCGATACTATAAGTAGTAGATAGTTTCAGAGTTGTTATTTGTCCTTCAATATTCAAAAAATAAGCCCCTGATGGAATTCTAAAAACACCTTCTGAAAGCTCAAAGAAATAACAAACTCTAAACCCTTTCTCTGGATTGAATGAAAAAGAGTATTCTATTAGGGGTTTCCATACAAGAATTTCCTGCATAAATCGCTTACCGCTATCAAAATATGCAATTCGTTTTCCACCTTTACCTTCTGAAACAATTTCTGCTCTTAATGGCTTAGGTATATCAAGTATTTTAAAGATAATGGGGTCTGAAAACTTTTCAATTCTAACGTTAGTAATATTATCCCAAATAATTTCAGGGTTTCCACTAATCTCAATTTGGGAATCAATTGTTTTGATAATATGGTTACTTTTATTAATCAAGCTATACTTTTTCTTTTTAAAGATAGTTCTCTCCCTATAAATAATCAACATCCCCCCTTTCCACCCCGCCACTAACTCACCCAAGGACAGCAAATTTTCATCGCATCAATGCCCCTCTCTTCCACTAATCACTAAACACTAAACGTTAATCACTAACTACTACTTCCCTCCTCCCGGACAATGTTCTTTGAGGTATTTGGTGAAAGTGACTGACAGGTGTATCCTTGTTCCTGCCCCTTCACTGATGCTGTGTGTGCGGTTGGGATAGCTCATGAACTGAAAATACTTGCCAAATCTCACTAGCTGGTTTATCAGTAATTCCGAATTCTGGTAGTGCACATTGTCGTCGCCAGTGCCGTGTATCAACAATAAATTTCCTTTCAACCCACTTGCATAAGTGATGGCAGATGCCTTAAGATAATCGGCCTTATTTTCGGCAGGCAGCCCCATATATCTTTCTTCATAGATGTTGTCGTAGCTCAATCTGTAGGCAACGGGCGCAATGGAAATACCCGTTTTGTAAATATCAGGGTACTGAAACAACAGGTTCAAGGTGGTAGAACCACCGCCACTCCATCCCCAGACAGCTATTCTGTCTGCATCCACATACTTCCATTGCAATATCTTTTTGGCAGCCATTGCTTGGTCGTGAATATTCAGAATGCCCACTTGCTTATAGATGGACTTACGCCACTCAGCACCTTTTGGTGAAGGCGTTCCTCTTCCATCCAAGCTGATTACAATGTATCCATCGGCTGCCATATCTCCATAATAAAGATGCGTGCCGCCTCTTCCTACACCATAACTATCAGTAACAGTTGTTGCGCCAGGCTCGGTGTATACATAAAATACCACAGGATATTTCTTGGTGCTATCAAAGTTGGC
The DNA here is from genome assembly GCA_947452925.1 of Chitinophagaceae bacterium. Taxonomy (GTDB): domain Bacteria; phylum Bacteroidota; class Bacteroidia; order Chitinophagales; family Chitinophagaceae; genus Parasediminibacterium. Next base: position 10,758 of record CANGFK010000040.1, read on the forward strand.
AGGCTTTATCATCCAGCCATCCATTGTCACACTATCATCGGTAGTCACTTGAATCATTTCTATATTGACCTCTTTATCAACAGCCAATTTCTCCTCGCTTTCCTTGATTGCCTTGTGCGACGGAAGCGCTACCCACTCACTGATTGTTGGAATATTATGGCTAGAAAAGCTATGTGTAGCGAACATTCCATTGGGAGAAATTTCATAATCGTGCGTACCCTTTTCAGTAGCAGGAGAAACCAGTTCCAACTTACCATTGCCTTTCAGTGATACACGATACAGGTATTTCTGCGTTGCATTGTTGGGAGAAGCGGTAAAATAGACATACCCATGTTGCGTGTCTATATCATCCAGCGTAATCATATCATACTCCCCTTTGGTGAGCAAGGTTTCCTTTTTACCATCAATAGAAATGGTGTAAATATGTCTCCAACCATCTTTTTCACTCACCCAGATAAAGTCTTTTCCATTGTTGATGAAGTCCCACCCTTTGGGGTTATCGTCATCCCAACGACTCTTGATGTCTATCCATGCTTTATCTGATTCAGAATAAATTTTATTGGCTTCACCAGTAACAGGATTCAACAAAAACAAGTTGCTTTCATTCTGTTTTCTGTTTAGTTGTTGAACGATGAGCTGATTATTGGGTGCCCATTCCATTCTTGGAATATAATGCTGCACTGCATCGCCGGGCACGTTCATCCAAACCGTGTTGGAGGTAGCAACAGTTACAACGCCCACCCTGCAAGACGAAGGGTCTTCGCCCACTTTCGGATACTCCACAGGATTTGTAAAAGAGTAGATGCTATCTGTATTATCCATCAGCAGAAAGCTTCTGATACGTGTGGCATCAATCTGCCAGCAAGCTATCTGACTGCCATCTGCACTCCACCTGAAACCATCTCTACAGCCAAACTCTTCTTCATAAGCCCAGTCGAAAGTGCCATTAATCAGTTTGTCTGTTCCGTCAGAAGTTAGCTGGGTTATTTTGTGCGATGCAAGGTCCTCCGAGTACAGATTGTGCTTACTTACGTAGGCAACTTTACTTCCATCCGGAGAAAATTTGGCAAACATCAGTGAAGATTCGGGCAACGTTTCTCCTACTTGTGTAAAGCTTTTGTCGCTAAGGTTATATACCCAATAATCGCCACGGGTCTGGTAGCGCCACACCCGCTTGCTATTGGTAAAGATCAATACTTTGTTACCATCATCACTAAAAGAAAAGCCTTTGATGGTTACGTAAACGCCTTCAGTTTTATCAGCAAGTTTCTCTCTAGGAACAATTGTTTTCTTACTGAAGGAAGGCAGTTCGGTCAATACAATCGAGCCATTTTCTACTTCGTAATAAGCATTGCCACTTTTAGCCCATTTGATGTCGCCCGATTTTGCCTTCTTGGCATATCCAATTGACACAAGCAAAAACAAGGAGAAGATTACTGTTGATATCCGCATAAAAATATTTTTTTAGATGAACGATAAAAGTAGGGGTTTAGTTATTACAAATATTATCCCCCTCTTCGCAATATGCCCAATAAAACAATGTTGATAGTAAATAGTTAACCTTTTACAACCTTTCTAACTAACCTATAAAAAACATTTGAGTGAAAAAATCAACCAAACCACCTCTAAAAAGCATAAACTGGCAGTATGAATATATTTATAAATAGAGGCTATTGGTTAGTAAATCAGGGGTTCAAGTCATCGTAAACAAGTACCGCTAGGTACGAAATATTGGTAGAACCTTAGAAATCGTGATAGGTTTAAGTCCTGTAAGGACGACATATATCTAAAAACAAACATTGGGATATGTCGTGCCTATGGCACTTTGCCCCTAATTATTGATAGATTCCTACAAATATTGCGTACCTAGCGGTACTTTCAACCTTCTATATTCATTATCAGTTAGTGAACCGAGTAAGCAAATGTTTAAGTAAAGATGCAAATTCGCTTACCGTCAACTTTTATCAACACACAAAAGTCGTTAGCTAGTTTGGAGTAATAAATTCCCTTAGTTTTGTGTTTGCGCTATCACAACACAACCGCATATATTTTTTTAGTTTACTAGTAACCAACGATGTATAAAAATATACGCGGTTGAGAAAGAGCAAGGAATAGCGCATATTTATTAGTTAGTGGCTACTAATTCACAAAACTTCCATTCGAAATAGAATATAATAAGTAGTTAATAAATTAATAACAGCAATTAATAATAAATAAATGAACAGACATCCAGCAAATTTCATCATTTCCTTTTTTAAAATTGGTATTCTTATTTTGACAGCAATTTTAATATACCAACAACCTAACCAATGGATTAAATATTTGATTGGTAGTGTTTTTTCTTTTGGCTTTGTTTCTGCAGTTTCATTACAAGGACAATATGTCGGAATGCTACCATCTGATATTGCAGGACAAAGTCGCTTATTAGCATTACTTAATCTCAAAAAGATTTTAATTTTTCCAACTTTAGCATCTATTTTTTACTTCACAAATTTATTTGAAGGTCTTTATTTAGCAGCATTAACTTTTACTTCCTTCTCAGCACTTTGGATTGTTGTAACGACAAAGAAGAAAAATAAAATTTTAAAATCATCAGATACTTTATTTGATGCTAAATATAATATGAATATTTATCGAAAATTTGACGCTTTAAATTATTTTATCTTTTGGGCAAGCCTTGCGGTATTAGTATACATATGGAAGCTACATGGTTTTGGTATATATTTTTGGGTGATAATTGCTTCATCATTCTTATTGCAAATTATAATAAGTTTTATTTCAGCAATTAAGACAGAGAAAAAATAAAATAATAACTTTATAAAGGTTACTACAGCCGCTAACAGGTGT
>CANGFK010000041.1 GCA_947452925.1 Chitinophagaceae bacterium
ATGACATTCCTGTGAAAAGTTGCCAGTAAAAAACCTTCCGGATGGCATTCCTGTGAAAAGTTGCCAGTAAAAACTCTTTCGGATGACATTCCTGTGAAATGTTGCCAGTAAAAAACCTTTCGGAAGGCATTCCTGTGAAAAGTTGCCAGTAAAAACTTTTTCTACAGTACATTACTAAAGTTTATTAGTCAGAAATTTACTTTTTTATCATTGAAAAAAAGTTAGAAACTCTGAATGCCTTGCATTGAGCAAAGCATTCGGTGATTGTGTTTTTTCTATACAACTTAGGGGGCAATAATTTAATATGAGATAGTAAACCTATTGTTTAATGAAGGTTTGTGTTGTTTCACCGTATTTAGCTAGATAACTACCCGGTATAAGTTGAGAAAGATTCACGACTTCCTCCGTTGAGTTTACAGGGCAATAGTGTGTAAACTGTTTCTTTCCATCAATCGAATAAATAGTTAAAGCAGCACCTGCAATTGCTTTATTGTGTGCAATTGAAAGCGTATTGCGTACCGGATTTGTTACAATTCTAAAACCACTTACTAAAGCCCCATTCCTTACAGCAACCACATTACTATAGGATAAAGCACCGTTTTTGTCTTGTATTTTCAAACGATAATAGACCGCCTCATTGTTACCAAGCGATTGCATATCTGTAAAGGAATAATCATTTTGCTTCACTACTGCCCCTTTTGCATTTACAGTACCAATAGGCGCAAAGGCAGTACCATCAAAGCTTCTCTCTACTAAAAAGGCTGTAGTATTCAGTTCGTTGGCTGTACTCCAATCCAACTGCACTTGTTTTAGTGCAGTTACAATAGCCCTGAACTTAGTAAGGTTTACAGGCAGATTTACAGGAGCAACCAAGCTATTCAGGTACTCCTCCAACATAGTGTAGCCACTTGTTGCAATGTTATTACCATCGGTAGAGTCACTGGGATTCAACCCATTAGCAATTTCCCATGCATCAGGAATTCCATCATGGTCGCTATCTATTGGTGCAATGGCAGTTGTGTCGTAGGCAGGCCATCCACCTGCAGAATCTTGCGTATCGATTATACCCACATTCCCCAATCCAAAATAAGTGCTGGAAGCATTGGTAGCATGTTTAGATGCAGTACCAGTCATCGTTTCTTTAACAATACGACGATCTATGGTGTCTCTGTTGGGATAAGTATCTCCTGCACCGGCCAACACAGAATTGTATGCATCCAAGGCCGTTTGCATCACTATCGGTTCATTTTGAGTGGGAGCATCTAGTTTGAAAGAATCAAGGTAAGTAGCTGGATAATAAGAAAGGTGCAGTCCCAGATAATTATTTGCAGTAACCGTTGGCGAATTGTAGACATAGTTGCCAGACATATATACTTTACCTTTCAGACGATGTGCCCAAGCAGCAACATAAGCATCGGAAGCATTATGCAATATGGCAGATTTCTTAGCAGGAGTGGCAGGCCCAGGTTTGTAATAATTGTTCATAATATTCACCTCTGATCTTCTCAAAGCAAAGATGGGCTTTCCAGTATCCGCTATTTCAATTTCATTACCATAACAGCCCAAATCGTTACCCCAATTGTAAACAACATTATTACGATAGTCCACATAAGCCAATGTATCGTGCGTTCTCGATCCATTAAATCTGATTGCCCGACTATGGTGATGTGCCAGTAAATTGTGGTGATAAGACGACCATTGACCGCCCCAAACACCTGCATAACCATGACTTCCCTTACCATTATAGGATGCATTTAAGCTCTCGCTGATGATGCACCACTGTACAGTTGAGTATTTGTTATCGTAGAAGGTTGCAGCTTCCTCCATTGACCAACTCATGGAACAATGGTCTACAATGAACATGTTGGAGTTCTCGATGTCCAACCCGTACACAGCAGGATTATTTGTTTTGGAAACATCGCCCGGACGGAAGTGCATGTAACGAATGACGAGGTTTTTACCGTAAATCTTGACCATTCCTCGTTTGGTACAGATACCATCACCCGGTGCAGTCTGCCCTGCAAGCGTCATATTAGATCGTTGCACTTTTATGGGCGTTAATAAATCGATGATACCACCCACCCTGAAAACGATGGTCAATGGCTGACCGGGATACGCATTGAAAGCTTGACGAAAGCTACCCACACCATCATCTGCCAATGTAGTGACCTCATAGACCTTGCCCCCTCTCCCACCAACGGAATATTTACCATAACCTTCTGCACCTGGAAACGCCAACTGCTGTGCAGTAGCACTGCCAACCATTAAGGATAAGCAGCAAATACACGCAACAAAACACAAACTTGATTTATTTAAACGAACCGTAAAAACAGTATGAGATAGATTGGCAAGCATAAAAAATTTATTTATTGATATATTAGTCAAGAAGCATTTAAGATGGCATAGCGTTATGCCTGTTGCAAGCTGTTAACTCACGAAAATAAAGGTGGCAACCAATAAAGCTATCCTGCGCTGTCCTGTATCAGAACCTAACAATATTGCAGGTGGCTTTTGGCAGCTGATTTAGCATATAATCCAAATAGGATGCATTAAATTCGTCAAATACGACTTGTGATTATTTCCGGTAGCGTTACCGTTGATTTTTACGAGAAATAATTTGGTAGCTACTACTTTTACGCAATCGTTTTATAGCTCAAGGAAAAGATAATGCTATCTTAGTCAATGAAAGATTGCAAATTGCCCAAATTAAAAAGATATGAAAATAAAAGGATTACGCTGGTTTGTGCTTAGCCTGATAGTATTAATAACTATTATTAATTATCTGGACAGAGGCACACTAAATTACATGTGGATTACAAATACAAAGCTAAATTACCCTTTGGTTACCTCACCAACGTCAACAACATCCCCAAGCTATGCACTATATAACAAAACGGATAAAACCTATTTTCTACACAATGCAGATGGAACAGACAAAACAGTGACCGAAGAATCAATTGTAGTAATTGGTGATAATAGTAGCGTTCAATATATTAAGAAAGGAGGCATTGCAGTAGACTTAGGATTGGTAGAGGTGAATGCTCCTGCTGCTGAAATAAGTAAACAATCCAAAAAGATATTGTCTTATATCACCATGTTTTTCATGTTTGCCTATGGCACCAGTCAATTGGTTTCCGGTAAGATATATGACAGGATAGGCACAAGAAAAGGCTTTCTTTTTTCAGTAATCCTATGGAGTATTGCAGATATGGCCACCTGTTTTGCTAGTGGAGTATCCTCACTCATATCCTTCAGGGTTTTACTCGGCTTAGGAGAAGCAGGACCTTGGCCCGGTACTGTAAAAAGCAATGCGGAATGGTTTCCTGTTAAAGAACGGGCTTTTGCACAAGGGCTTTTTGGAGCGGGAGGGTCTGTAGGCTCTATTCTGGCTCCGGTAATTATCTCTATGTTATACATAGCATTAGGCTGGCAACATACCTTTATTGTAGTAGGTTCATTGGGTATCTTGTGGTTAATTCCTTGGTTTATTATCAATAAGACTTCTCCTGACAAGCATCCTTGGATTACGGATGAAGAAAAAGAATTCATACTGAGTGGACAACCCGAAACCAAAGTAGTTGATGAAAAGGCAAAGAGTTGGGGGGAGTTATTGAAACGAAAAGACAGCTATGCATTGATACTAGGTAGATTTTTTCTAGACCCCATCTGGTGGATGTTTGTGACTTGGCTACCTATTTATCTGGGAGAAGTTTTTAAGCTAGACATCAAACAAATAGCATTTTCTGCATGGGTGCCCTACGTTGGTGCAGCCATTGGAGCAATAGCTGGTGGATGGTTTTCGGGTGCTATGATCAAGAAAGGAATGGTCGTGAACAAAGCACGAAGAACTGCTATATTGATAGGCGCTTGCATCACCTTACCCGCAATGATTGCTGCTGCTTTTGCTTCCACTGCGCTGATTGCCGTTACATTGATGGCGTTTATACTCGGTGGATTTCAGTTTGCAGTAGTAAACATTCAGACCCTTGCCAGCGATTTTCATACGGGCAAAACTGTAGGTTCATTGGCTGGACTTGGTGGTGCAGCAGCGGTAATGGGTACCATCATCAGTATGTTTGCCATACCCTACATTACTGCGGGTGGCAACTGGTTACTGTTCTTTGCAATGGGAGCTGTAATGCTTCCATTATCAATGATATCAATTTTTATTTTTTCGCCTAAAACCCAAAAGGCATAGTTCTACAGCATAAGGCATACAACTAAATACATATTCATTTTAAACAGAAATAATCATGGAAAAGAGGAAATTACCTGGTACAGACATCTTGTTATCACCTATTACTTATGGCGCCTTTGCAATTGGCGGTTGGTTTTGGGGAGGAGCAGATGAAGGCGAAGCTATCAAAGCAATTGAAGCAGCAATAGACAATGGCATTACAACTATTGATACTGCGCCTATCTATGGCATGGGACACAGTGAGAATGTGGTAGGAAACACAATTAAAGGCAAAAGAGATAAGGTTCAGATTCTGACTAAGTTTGGAATGCGTTGGGATGTGACAACTGGCGACTTTACGTTTGACACAAAGGATAATGATGGCAATCCTGTAAAAGTGTATAAGTATAATGGCAAACAAAGTGTTATTTATGAATGCGAGCAAAGCTTGAAACGCCTGCAAACCGATTATATAGATTTGTTGCAGATGCATTGGCCTGATAGCACTACTCCTATAGAAGAAACAATGGAGGCACTTGAGATATTGAAGCAACAGGGAAAAATAAGGGCTGCAGGGGTTTGCAATACACCTGTTGCACTATTAGAAAAAGCAATAAAATGTACTGCAATAGCTACCAATCAGGTGGGTTATAGTATGGTGAACAGAGGAATAGAAAAAGAACTAGTGCCTTTCTGTTTGGAACATGGTATTGGAATTTTACCACATACCTCTCTGCAAAAGGGACTTCTGACAGGGAAAATAAAACCTGGCCATCAATTTGGGGAAGGAGATCATAGACCCAATACACCTTACTTCCAACCGCATAACCACCAAGAAGTAATGAAAATGTTGGACACTATTCAGCCTATTGCTGATGCAAGAGGTATTAGTCTGGCGCAATTAGCCATCAACTGGACCATGCAACAACCTGCTATTACTTCAGTATTAGTAGGGGCTAGAAATGCAGAACAGATGCTGGACAATGTGAAGGCAGGATCTTTCAAACTGAGTGCTGAGGAACTACAGACAATAAATAATGCCTTAGCAGGAATGGATCTGAAGTTGTAATGAAAATAGCGCTCTATATGAGTAATATATACCGCAGCTAACACTTAGAAGAGGGGACTTATAGTGACACTATGAGTCCCTTTTTTAATTAGTAAATATCAATCGATTACTAACAATTAAAAGATGCCTATACATTTGCGCCTTTAGTTTTATAATTTCAACAGATGGTTATAGTAATTCAATGTACAGATAAAGTAGGTTTGGTAGCAACCATTTCAGGCTTATTACAACAACAAGAATTGAATATTGTGTCTATGCGAGAGCATGTGGATGGTATACAAGATCGTTTTTATGCTCGAATAGAAATTAGTAAAACCATTGATGCACAGACCTTAGAAGCCCAACTAAAAAAAGTATTGCCAACAGATGCTCAGGTAATTGTAAATCCAAATCCTGTAAAAAAGATATTGGTATTGGTAACGAAAGAATATCATTGCTTGAGTGATATTCTGATAAGAAACCATTTCAATACACTCGGTGCAGAAGTAATGGCTGTTGTAGGTAATCATCCTACTCTAGAAGATATCTGCCGCAGGTTTGACATGCCATTTCACCTGGTTAGCCACGAAGGAATCAGCAAGGAAGACTTTGAACGAAACTTACACGACACAGTTAGTCAATACAGTGTAGACTATATAGTGTTAGCTAAGTTCATGCGCATCCTCTCTCCTTCTTTTGTAGAAAAACATCCATTGCAAATCATCAATATACATCACTCTTTCTTACCAGCTTTCATTGGCGCAAATCCTTACAGACAAGCTTATGAAAGAGGCGTAAAACTAATAGGTGCTACAGCACACTTTGTAACCAATCAACTAGATGAAGGACCAATTATTGCCCAACAGATTATTTCTGTCAACCATTCTTTCACTACACCAGACATGGTGAAGGCAGGAAAAGAGATAGAAACTGCAGTACTAGCTAAAGCGCTACAACTTGTTTTTGATGACAAGGTACTGGTATATCAAAATAAGACTGTTGTTTTTGAGTAGACAGGCCTCTTGAAACCCAAACTATTTCTAGACCCAGACTTCACGTAGCTAAAGGTTTGAATTCAAAAAAACAAAGTGTAGACAATTTGTGGAATTGTAATTCCATTAAATGTCCGAATGATTACTTATTTTGCCGAGGTATATAGTACTTGCTTATGAAATTGATAAGCCCAACCATTTCAAGGTTTGCTCGCATCAGGCATTACAGGATAGAACAATGGATAAACAATCCCATTGCTACTCAACGTGATGTACTTCAGGATTTGGTAACCCACGGGCAGTTTGCAGAAATTGGCCGGCACTATGGTTTTGATAAACTATTCAACATAAGAGATTTCAAGAAAACAATTCCGATCAGCGAGTATGACGATATGAAGCCTTATGTAGAAAGGTTGATGCAAGGAGAAAATAATCTTTTATGGAATACCCCCGTAAAGTGGTTTGCTAAAAGTAGTGGCACCACAAGCGATAAGAGTAAGTTCATACCAATCACAGAAGAAAGTCTTAATAATTGTCACTATCAGGCATCGAAGGATGTACTGACAATGTACTATAACTACAATCCAGATAGCGATTTACTCACCGGAAGAGGCTTGGTTATTGGAGGAAGTCACCAGATGAGTTTACTGAATGAAGACATCCAATATGGCGATTTAAGTGCTGTCTTGCTTCAGAATGCCCCCATGTGGGCAAGTTGGATCAGAACTCCAGATTTATCAATTGCTTTGCTAGACGAATGGGAGAATAAGCTGGAACAACTAGCCCAAAGTACAATTGAAGAGAATGTAACTTCAATATCAGGCGTTCCTACCTGGACTTTATTGCTCATAAAGAGAATATTACAAATTACCGGAAAAGAAACATTAAAGGAAGTATGGCCAAACCTAGAACTATACATTCATGGAGGGGTTTCGTTTGTACCATACAAAGAACAATTTCAACGTCTGGTAGGTGCTGATGTGAAGTACATGGAAATATATAATGCAAGTGAAGGCTTTTTTGCTGCGCAGGATAGCCCGGAGGCTGATGGAATGCTTCTTTTACTACAACACGGCATATTCTACGAGTTTATGCCAATAGAAGAGTATGGCTCGAAAGAACCAAGAACTATTGGACTAAAGGATGTGGAAATTGGCAAACATTATGCTCTTGTTGTAACTACTAATGGGGGGCTATGGAGATATTTGATAGGAGATACTGTGCAGTTTACCACAACCTATCCATTCAGAATTAAAGTCTCAGGAAGGATAAAACACTTTATGAATGCATTTGGGGAAGAAGTGATGGTTGACAATTCTGACAAAGCAATTGCAATAGCAAGCAAAAAAGAAGGCGTGGTGGTAAGCGACTACACGGCAGCCCCTGTCTACTTCAGTGAAAGCAATAATGGCTGCCATGAGTGGTTGATTGAATTTGAAAAAGCTCCTGAGAACATTGCTGAGTTCGCCTATGAGCTTGACTGTGCTTTAAAATCAGTAAATAGTGACTATGAAGCAAAAAGACACAAAGAAATTGCGCTGAGGATGCCCATTGTTAGAGTACTTCCTAAGAACACGTTTAACAACTGGTTATTTAGTAAGGGAAAACTAGGAGGACAACACAAAATACCTCGGCTAAGTAATGACAGAAAAATATTGGAAGAGATTCTGAAATTCAGTCAAAAGGAGTAAGACGTAACTAATAAAAAAGAGAGGCTATCATAAAGCAGACCTTATTCCAAACAATTAAAAACTTATACCCTAACCCTTATACATCTTAACTCATAACTCACTTCTCATGATTACAATTGTTTCGATAATAAATGCATTAGAATCATTCGCCCCTCCGGCTTACCAAGAAAGTTATGATAACAGCGGATTGATAATTGGCGATGCTTCACAAACCTGCACGGGTATTTTGTGCTCTCTAGATGCAACTGAGGAAGTAATTCTGGAAGCAAAGGCAAAAGGGTGCAATTTGGTTGTTGCCCATCATCCAATAGTTTTTGGAGGGTTGAAAAAGATAACAGGAAAGAATTATGTTGAGCGTACCGTTATTACTGCAATAAAGAATGATATAGCTATCTATGCAATACATACGAATGCAGACAATATAATTTCGGGTGTAAATGATGTAATTGCCAATAAGCTGGGATTGATTGATAAGAAAATATTAGTTCCAAAGAAAAACCTGCTAGCCAAGTTAATTACCTTCATTCCTACATCCCATTTTGCCCAAGTAAGAAAAGCCCTCTTTGATGCTGGTGCTGGCAATATTGGTAACTATCATGAAGCAAGTTTCTCTAATGAAGGAATAGGAACTTATACGGCCAACGAAAAGGCCAACCCTTTTTTAGGTGAAATAGGAAAGAATCATGAAGAGATAGAAAGGAGAATCGAAGTAATTTTCCCTATTCATACCCAAAGACATGTTATAAAAGCACTAAAAGAAGCACATCCTTACGAAGAAGTTGCCTATGACATAATTCCACTGGCAAACGAAAATGATGAAGTGGGCAGTGGTTTGATAGGAAGTCTACCCAACCCAATTACCGAAACAGCCTTACTAGAAAAAACAAAGCAGGTCTTTGGTTTAAAAGTGATAAAGCATACCCCTCTTTTAGGAAAACCTGTCAGCAAGGTAGCCCTCTGTGGCGGTTCGGGTAGTTTCCTTACAAAGGATGCAATTGCTGCAGGAGCAGACTTCTACATCACTGCAGATGTAAAATATCATGAGTTTTTTGACGCAGAAAACAGGATAGTAATAGCCGATATTGGCCATTGGGAAAGCGAACAATTTACTGTAGATTTATTATTTGATATTTTACATCTTAAATTTCCTACTTTTGCCGTCCTTAAAAGTGAGGTTAATACAAATTCGGTTAGGTATTTTCTTTAGTCAGAGGAACAGTTTAAATAGAATTACATCACAAATTTCAAATAAATATAATGGCTGCAGTTAAGGATTATTCAGTTGAAGAAAAATTAGTAGGCTTAATCAAGCTTCAAAAAGTAGATACAAAACTCGATCAAATAAAAATCCTTAGAGGTGAATTACCGATGGAGGTAAGTGATTTGGAAGACGAAATCCAAGGTCTTAATGCGCGCAGAACACGTATCGAAGAAGAAATAAATGGTATCACTGAGTTTATTGAAAGCAAGAAAGAAGCAATCAAAGAAGGTGAAGCTACTTTAGCAAAGTATGAGAAACAATCTGACAATGTAAAAAATAGCAGAGAGTTTGAAGCTTTGAACAAAGAAATAGAAATGATGCAGCTTGAAAACAAACTTGCTGAAAAACACATCAGAGATGCTAATGAAGAATTGTCTGAAAAAGCAAGAGCTCTAGAAATTTCGAAGAAGCAAATTGCTGTTAAAGATGGTGTATTGAACCACAAGAAGAGTGAACTAGAAAAGATAATAGCTGAAACTGAAATAGAAGAAGTTGAATTGGTTAAATTATCTGGTGGTGCCCGTGCTTCAGTTGATGAAAGATTGCTTTACAGCTACGATCGTATCCGCAAAAACTACCGCAACGGATTATCTGTTGTTCCAGTAGAAAGAGATGCTTGCGGTGGTTGTTACAACGCCATTCCTCCTCAACGTCAAAGTGAAATCAGATTGCACAAGAAGATTGTAGTTTGTGAAAACTGTGGTCGTATTTTGATAGATTCAGATTTGAATGATAGTGTAGAGGTTAAGTAATTAGCTCTACTTAATCACATTAACAATAAAATTACAAATTAAAGAGCCACATCTAGTGGCTCTTTTTATTTTCGCAAGATGAGGAAATATATCGCCTTTCTTTTATTCATTTTAGCAACTACAACCAGCCAAGCAGAAAAGGTGTATGAGTTTAATAGTACTTGTCAACAAGCCTATCAAGAAATCCAGAAACTAAAAATAAACAACGGTATTGCTCTGATAGAAAAAGCAAAGCAACAAAACCCCGACAACCTCATTCCTTTTTACTTGGAGAACTATATAGACTTAGTTTATTTGTTCTTTAATGAAGATGCCGAAGAATATATCATTAGAAAACCCAAGATAGAGCAACGTATAAAACTACTGGAGCAAGGTCCGCAAAGCTCTCCTTTCTATCGTTATTGCCTGAGTATGGTATATGTACAGAAGGCGTTTATAGAAATAAAGTTTGCAGAAAACTGGAGGGCGAGCTGGGATGTAAGAAAGGCTTTCTTATTAATTAAAGAAAACAAAAAACTATTTCAGACCTTCTCTCCAAACGACTTACTCTATGGAGGTCTTCAAGCCATTATTTCAACTATCCCTAGTGGATATTCTTTTTTTGCAAACCTTATTGGATTGAGTGGTTCCATGTCTGAGGGAATGACTTTGCTTAAAAATTTTGCTTACAGTACCGACCCATATGCAAAGCTCTTTAGCAATGAAACTGCTTTCATCTATTGCTACGTAGCCTATCATGTTGGCAACAAAAAGGCGGACGCTATCAAGTTTATACAAGAAAGAAAACTGGATGTGGTCAACAATTACCTGCTTTGTTACATGGCAGCAAACCTCTATGTTGTGGACAAAAAACTGGAGATGGCTAAGTCTATTATTCAAAACAGAAATAAATCGCCAGAATACATCAACCTTCCTATCTGGGATTATGAGCTTGGTTTTATAAAACTAGACCATCTGGAATTGCAGGAGGCAGCTAGCTATCTGGAGAGTTACCTAGCCAAATTCAAAGGAAACTTTTATACAAAGGATACCTACTTAAAACTTAGCTGGTGTTACTATCTGGAAGGAAATATGAAATCGGCAGAGGCCGCAAGACAAAACATCATTAAAAAAGGGTCTACCGATACTGATGCCGACAAACAAGCACTTAAAGATGCCAAAAGCGGTGTATGGCCCAATGCTTTGTTACTAAAAGCACGCCTTCTTTCTGATGGTGGCTACTTTCAGGAGGCGTTGGCTTTGTTGAATAGTAAAAATATAAATAGTTTTGCACTTGAGGAGGAGAAGCTAGAATACCAATACAGGTATGGCAGAATCTATGATGATTTGAACAAGAATGAACAAGCGATAGACTATTACAACGCTGCAATTAATCTTGGGGTAAACCGAAAAGAGTATTATGCTGCACGTGCTGCCCTGCAGATTGGAGAAATCTACGAAAGAGAAGGAAAAAAGAAGCTTGCCATCCCTTACTTCGAAAAGTGTATCAGCCTCAAAGATCATGAATACAAAAACTCACTAGATCAAAGGGCTAAAGCAGGGTTGCAACGATGCGGGAACTAGGCATAATGGCTAAGTCGTAAGTTGTAAGTAATAAGTAATAAGTCTAAGGCAATAAGACATAGGCAACAAGACGAAAAACTGTTCTGTTCTACAAATCACTTAACACCTACTACTTATAACTCATAACTTATAACTCATAACTTACGACTTATTACTTACAACTTATAACTTATGGACATGAACACAAACGACATACTCACCGTCACTTTCACCCTTTTTGCGGTGATAGACATTGTGGGTTCTATCCCGCTTCTCATTTCTTTAAAGGAAAAGATGGGCGGCATCAAGGCTGCGTTAGCAACGGCTGTCTGTGGCACGCTGATGATTCTTTTTCTGTTCTTTGGTAAGAATATCCTTCAGATATTGGGGCTCGACATCAAATCATTTGCTGTTGGGGGTTCTATCGTTATCTTCTTGTTGGGTTTGGAAATGGTGCTTGGTCATGAAATCTTCAAGGCAGACAAAGATGGAAAGTCGGGCAATGTGGTACCCATTGCTTTCCCTGTTATTGCAGGAAGTGGAACGCTGACTACTATTATGAGTTTGAAAGCCAACTACGACGAGTGGGTTATTACCGTTGGCATCCTCATCAACCTAGTGATTATCTATATCGGCCTTCGTTCGCTTAACATTATCGAGCGGGCGTTGGGGCAAGCGGGTTTGTTGGCCGTGCGCAAATTCTTTGGGGTTATCCTGTTGGCGATTGCCGTTAAGATATTCAGCAAAAACATTGTTTCTTTTGGGAGATAAAAGGGGACTTCTAGTGTTCTACTTCCCTGCAACCAACGTCACATTTAGTTCAAATTCATCTTTGATGGCTTTGTCTGCCAGTTGTTTTACTAGGCCAGAGCCATAAGTTACATTAAACTTCTTCCGGTCAATCCGGATATTGGCAGATGCATTTACACTAGTAGCAGTTGTTGTTATTATTGCGGGGAACTTTATTTCCTGCTCAATATCTTTTATAGTCAGCTTGCCCGTAACCATATAATTATTTCCATCAGGTGTTACGGATGTAATTGTGAAAGTAGCTTTCGGAAATTTAGATACCTCAAAGAAGTTATCCTTCAGATGCCCCATCAGCCAGTTATTTTCCTTTTTAAATTTAAGGTCAACATCAATCATAGAGGCGGCATCCACTACAAAAGAGCCCCCTGTCAATGTTTTGCCATCTGTTTGCACGGTGCCAGCAACCAGAGAAATAAATCCATTGTGCTTCCCTCCTATTTTTCTGCCCACCCATTCTATTTTACTTTTATTCAGGTCTACAGGTAAAGACACAATTGCTTTGGGAGTGATAAATGACAATAACAGCCCGGCTGAGAGGACTAGTAAAAATGTTGAAGGAAGTATCTTTTTCATAAGGAATAAAAATGCTAGAGGGGAATATTTATTAAATCAAGAATTACAATTCAATTTAGCAAAACTATTATTGCTCTTCAAAGAAATCCTCATCAAGTTGTTTTACCTCATAGGTCGCTTTAATTTGTATTCCAACATTAAACTCATGCATTAAATCAACCAACTTTTCTCCATCTATTAGAATAATTTTATGATGAGCATTTTTAGCCTTTTCGATAGCTCCACTATCAAAAATAGATGTCGTAACAAATACCCCTTTGTTAGTATCTCCACTCATGGCGCCAATAAAATTCCGGATATCTTTTTCTCTTACTTTGTTCTCGTTAAATCTTTTTGCCTGTATGTAAATCTTATCAAGACCTAATTTGTCTTCATTAATAATTCCGTCAATTCCGCCATCGCCTGACTTAGAGGTTTCAATAAATTCACCATATCCCATTTTTTTAAGTAAAATCAATATTACTTTTTCAAAATAATAAGGATCAATCAGCCTCAATTTATCGAGCAACTCATTTTTAACTTCTCTTTCAATCTGAGAAAAGCCTTTATCAATTAAGTCCTGTGGAGAAGAATTTATAATTTCTGCCGCATAAACTTTACCCGAATTAGCCTTGGTATTTTCCTCTGCATAAAAATTGACAATTCCTGAATTCTCAACAGCATTATTTAGAGATAAACTATCTTTTTGCTTTAACCCTTTCTCAGTGATTTTAACGTATCC